>CAYVPM010000379.1:0-4515 GCA_964453475.1 uncultured Saprospiraceae bacterium
ATACCCGCAGGCTCATGCGCCTGAACCAACACGACAAGGCTGCCGTAGCCAAACTCCACAACGAGGTCAGTCTCGGGAAGGCCAATATCATCAACCATGAATGGCTGCTGGAAAAATTGCGCTGAAACGACATGAGCCGCCCCGAAAAATCGGAGCGGCCCATGTTTGTCTAAGGGAGCAGTAATGCCCGGCAGCAATTAATTGAAAATGTAACGGATGCCGAATTGCGCCGCCCAGGTATCAAATTGGGTCTTGCTTTGAGAAATGGAACTGGTCAACAATTTCGTGTTAGTGCCAGTACCTGTGGTCGCCATCCTGTATTTAGGTACACCGTCGGCTCCTACTGCAGAGAAATTCAACGGACGGTCGGTCACCAGGTTGTTGCCCAGGCCCCACTCTGTGTTTAGCAGGTTCGCAGCGTTCAGGATATCGGCACGCAACTGGATGGTGTTGCGCTTGCCGCCAACCTTGATGAAAAACTCCTGTGTCACGGAGAAATCGAAGCGGTGCAGCACTGGGAACAGTGCACCGTTGCGCTCTGCATACTGGCCGCGGCGGGTTTTCAAGTAGTCGTCCTGCTCGATGAATGCTTCAAATGCCGCAGCTTGATCTGCTGGCGAAAAGGTTATGCCATTGACGGTCAATGGGTCAAAAACAAGTTCAGACGCATTATTAGGCACATACAACAGGTCGTTGTTGCTCACACGGTCGCCGTTCATGTCGCCGCCATAAGAGTAGGCGTAACGGGCGGTATTGATGCCAATGCTGGAGTTGAAACCACGGCGCTCGCCTACGTAGCCAAGGGTGACTGCGGTAGCGCCGCCAAAGTTGCCGCCATATTCCAAGCGGTAGCCCAACATACCTACGGTACGGCCGGGAGCATCTTGGTCGGCAAAACCCAGCTCAAGGCTGTTGTTGCCGTTCACAGAACGGGCAGAGGTCCAGGAGCCGGACGCGATGGAACCGGCACTCATCAGGTCTTTAGCCTGGCTGAAAGTGTGGGCAACCATGCCAAATAAGCCTTTCTTGTTCGGGTACTCCAATTTCAAGGTAGCCGCTTTGTAATAGCCTTCGTTGGTTGTGGTCATTACGACGGCACGGGAAATATTGTCGTTGATGCGCACCGCTTTATCCTGGTTGCTGCTGCCTGAAACGCCGGAGGCGGGGAAACGCGGACGATTGTCCGGGCCGTTGAATTTGCCTGTAGCCGGCTCCAGGTTGGCGTCAAAGTAGTTGATCGCGTTTACGTTGCGGTTGTACATAAGTTCCACGGTAGCGATCAGGCCAAGTGGTAATTTCTGGTCGATGGCGAGGTTGTTTTTCCAAACCTGCGGGAACCGGTAATTGTTGTCCGTTGCAGCGATGTCGAAGGTAGACGGAAGTGTAGGCGTAGCAGGGATGAACACATTGGTTTCTGGCGTAAATTTGTAAGGCAGTGTTCCATTCCCGGAAACGTCGATAAAGCCGGTAAGCACACCGTTGTTGCCGATGGTGTTAGACACCCAAACATAGGGAGGACGGCCTGTAAATACGCCCGATCCGCCGCGTACCTGTGTTTTCTTTTTGCCCATTACGTCCCAGTTGAAGCCCATTCGCGGCTCCATCAACAGTTTTGCGTCTGGCAATTTGCCTGTTTTAACTTCGTAACCGCGATTGCCTTCGCCATCAACAAAGCTTAGGGCATCCACTGTCGGGTTGGAAAGGCCGGTTTCTTCAAACACGATCACACCGGCACGGATGCCATAGGAAAAGCGCAGTTGTTTGTTGATCTGGAATTCATCCTGGCCATACAAGCTGAAACGGTTGACCTTCAGCGTTTGCAGGGGCTCTTCGGCGCCTGGCAAAGCAGAATAACGGAACTGGAAACGGTTGTATGGTACGGTGGTTGTGTTGGTGCCTGGGTTGTCGAGCGCATTGTTTGCAGCTGCATAAAACTGAGCCAGCGAATCAAAAATATATACCCCGTTGGCGCCTGGGAAAAACAGGTTGTCCGAAGTGTAGTGCTCATATTTCGCACCAATGGTATAGGTGTGGCGGTCGCGGTAGATCGAAACGTTGTTGGTTGCCTGGAAAGTACCGTAGCTCAACTTGTTGCTCGGTGTAAATGGGTCAAAACCAAATGAAATATAGGTGTTGGCGCCTTCCTTGATATCGACCGTTGGAAAGAAGGCTCCTTTGTACTGGCGGTCTTCATTTTGGTAGTCATAGCTTACCAAAAACGAGTTGTGCACCTTATCAGAAACGGTAGTATTCAATTCCAATGCAGCTGAACGGGTGTTGTCGCCAATGATGTAGCCGGCATTTTCATATGCCATTGAGTTGTTGTTGGTACGGCGGTTACCGAAACCAAGCGAAGCGCTGTTGCTGATCAACTGATCTGAAGTAGAATTGTGGTGCGCATAGCGCAGCGTCAGCTTGTTATTGGCATTTACGTTGTAATCAAGACGAACCAGGAATTTATCGCTTTTGTTCTCATTGTCATAATCTTCAAAAGCGCCGGTTTCGTAGCGGTATTTGTCGCGCAGGAAATTGCTCAAATCCACCAAGTCCTGATATTTCACGCGGGTCACATTCGTGCCGCCATTGTCTAAAGGACCTCCTGCTGACACAAATGTCGTGGCAGGCGAAGTATTGCGGACTATTTCACCATTTACAAAAAAGAACAGCTTGTTTTTGATGATCGGTCCACCAATGCTCAAGCCATATACCTGCTCCTGAAAGTTGCCAATATTGGGCTTTACGTCCCCGATCTTTGTACCGTTAAATATTCCGGTGGTGTCGGCTTTGCGCAAGGAGGTAAAAGCAGTCCCCATAAAGCTGTTTGTACCGGAACGGGTTACGGCATTCATACCTGTACCGACAAAGTCAGACTGGCGCACGTCAAAAGGCCCCACGTTTACTTGAAGTTCTTCAATGGCATCCAGCGATATCGCAGTAGAACCTGTACGGCCACCTGCCTGGGCATCAGAGCCAAGGCCGAAACCGTTGTTGAACTGCGAACCGTCAATGGTAAAGTTGTTCAAACGCGAATCTTGCGCGCCGAACGAGTTGCCGTTGCCATTAGGGTTGTACTTGGTGATGGAGTTGATGGTACGGCTACCCACCGTAGGAATAGATGCCAATTGGTTGCGGGCAAATGTCGTGGCAGCGCCCGTGCGGTCATTACTGAAAATGTCGCTCCGGGTAGCTACCACCGTGACTTCGCCAAGCGTCGTGCCAGCCTCCTCAAGGCTGAAATCAATGTTGGCGGCTGTGCCAAGGCTGGTATAAATGCCATCGCGCGTGCTGGGCTCGTAACCCGTGTAGGACACTGCGATGGAGAATGGGCCACCTACCCGGACTGCAGGCAACACATAACGGCCAGACGCATTGGTGGCTGTGCCGTAGCGGGTTCCAGATGGGACGTGTGTGGCCACAACCGTAGCGCCAATGAGCGGTGTGCCACTTTTGTCCGATACAGTTCCTGAAACGGTAGAGGTGGTGACTTGTGCAAAAATGCTCAAGCCACTCATTAAAAACGCCAGTAACAAAAGCGCTTTACCTGTTGGCTTTTTCAGTGTAAAATGGTTCATACTATAGAAAGGATTTAGTGAAAAGAATGGAATTGTAGGGCGAAAGTAAGCACGTCAAGTTAATTGCCTATTAAGTTTTGACCCAAAACTCCGTTTGTTCCGGCGTGAAATTAAGTTAAAAGGACTAAATTCAGTATTGAATTTTGATTGCCCGCCCATTACGTTGCCCGTGATGCGCTTTTTCTTTACTTTTGAGCCGTCAATTTTATCAGAAACAGAAAACTTGCAACATAGGAACATGAAAAAAACAAGCCTTGCCCTCTTAGTCTCCCTGGCCATGCTCAGCGCCGCCAACGCACAAATCGTTATCACCGAAATCATGTACAACCCGCCTGAAGGCGGTACTGATTCGCTGGAATACATCGAGTTGTACAACAACACCAGTGCCGCCATTGACATTTCAGGCTGGAACTTCACCCAAGGGTTTGAGCACATATTCCCAGCCGGCACCATCATGCCCGCAGGAGGATACATCTCGCTCGCTAAAAGCGCCAGCGCTTTCCAATCCGTTTTTGGCTTTGCCCCGACGGTATGGACCAACGGCGCCCTCACCAACAGCCCTGGCGAGGACATAGAACTGCGCGATGCCGGCGGCAATGTCATCGATTATGTTGACTACCTGAACATAGCCCCCTGGGCAACCGAAGCCAACGGAATGGGCAGTTCCCTGGTGCTTTGCGATTACAATTCAGACAATGCGGTGGCCACCAATTGGATCGCCGCTACGACCGGTACCGGGGTCATGATCAACGGAAGAGAAGTAAAAGGGAACCCCGGGGCGGCATCGGGCTGCAGTAACCCCGGAATCATTGTCGCCACCCCTGACAACGTTTTTGTGTCCAGCGGTCAAAGTAAAACTTTTGATGTGCTGGCCAATGACTTGTTCGTAGGCACCGTTACCTCCATGATCATTATGACCCCCCCGACGCAAGGCAGCGCGACG
>CAYVPM010000380.1:0-4508 GCA_964453475.1 uncultured Saprospiraceae bacterium
GGCTTTGGAGTAAGTGAAGGAATTGAGGAGATAGAGGCCGGAAGCGAAGCGGCGCATCAGGTAGTCAGGTCGGGTTACACCCAGCCATGACGGCCGTAAAGGAAATGTACGATAAAGGTTGGGCAAATGTCATTCAAGCAGCTGGTTACCAAAGTATGAACCAGTCGCATTTTAAAGGCACTGACATTTGGCTTTCAGGCGCCGACTCCAGCCAGGGTGCTACCACGTCTTCAGGATGGATGGGAAGGTCGCTTCAGGCACTCTATCCTGATGTAGAAGGCGCGCCTACCATAGACATGCCCGATCCTTTGGGCATTCAAGTAGGCGACCCCAACACCTCTCTGGGCTTTCATACCAATACAGAACACCAAAATGCGATAAACCTGAGTGGCCAAGATCCAGCTGGATTTTTCTCCCTGATCCAAACCATCGGCGGCGCTCCGGTACTAAACATTCCAGACAGCGATCATGGCGACGAACTGAAGTATATCATGGGTGTTGAGCAAAGCATCAACAAATATGCCCAGCGGATATCTCAAGTGTTCAACGCGGGCACGAACGCGATTACCACCTACCCGAATAACTCCTTTGCCAGCCAGCTCAAAACTGTGGCACGTATGATCAAAGGGGGCTGTAAAACCAAGATTTACCTTTGCCAGATTGGCGGCTTTGATACCCACAGCGCACAAGTCGATTCCGGCGATACAAGCATTGGCACACATGCGAATTTGCTTGCAACGCTTTCCAATGCTGTAAAAACATTTTTTGACGACCTCAACCAACTTGGCCTGGCTGACAGGGTGCTTGGCTGCACGTTCTCCGAGTTTGGCCGTTGTGCAAAAGAAAATGGCTCGTTTGGGACAGACCACGGCACCTTGGCGCCCATGATGGTTTTTGGCAAAAATGTTAAACCGGGTGTTAGCGGCACCAACCCCAAAATGGACGACCTGACCAATGACAACCAATTGAAATACATGCAGTTCGATTACCGCCAGGTTTTCGCAACCTTGTTGCAGGATTGGTTGGGGGCCAACCCCTGGACTATGGAACAGACCATGTTTGAAGGTTTCACCAAGATGAAAATTGTAGACCGCGACTACCGCGTGGATCCAAGCTGTCAGTGGGGTGGTGCGCCTGTTATCGACGATCAATTCAGGCCTCTGTCAGTATTCCCGAACCCGGCAAGCTATGGCACCGAGGTTTCCGTCGAAAACCCGGAACTTGATGCCTATCAAGCATTGGTTTCCTTGCACAGCCTTGGCGGAACCTTGATTGCCATGCGCTCGGAGACCGTTCAACCGGGCTCCAATTTTTACTATTTCGATGTTTCCGGCCTGGCAGCAGGAATGTATTTCGTGCGGGTACAAAACAAGCGGAGCGGCAAGGCATCGGTGGTAAAACTCAGTGTGGCAAATGGCAGCAGCGCGCGCGGGCTGCGTTAATTTTTTCACCTTACCTATGTTTTTCATAAGTGATTGGAAAATATTGGTTTAATTCGCAGTGGAAAAACAGTGCTTTACCCACAGTTAATTGACCAAATATGAAACCAGTCAAGATAGCGCTTTGCGACGATCAGGAGCTCTTCATTGAGAGCCTTACTGCGTTGTTTGCCAGCATCGAAGGGCAAGTAGAAGTGATTTGGAGTGCGCAAAACGGCGAAGAGACACTGGAAAAAGTAGCAGAGAACCGTCCGGATGTACTGCTATTGGACTATTTTTTCAAAGGAAATGGCTTGGATGGCGGTGAAACCTGCCGCTTGTTGCTTGAAAAAGACCCCGATTTTGGCGTGCTTATGCTCAGTGTGAGCTGCGAGATTGCGGTAATTCGCCAAGCCTTTCAAAATGGCGCACGCGGTTATGCCTCAAAGGACATTGGAAAGGCAGAATTGCTGCACGGTATTCATACTGTTGCGCGCGGGGCCCATTTTCTTGACCAAACCTCCATGCTTGAAGTGATCGGATTTTTGTGCTCATCCCTGCAAAGCGGTGGGGGCAAATCAAGCACGGGCAAAGCGCCGATCACGCCGCGTGAAATGGAGGTTTCGCCGCTTTATGTGAAGGGCAAGTCAGTTAAAGAGATTGCTGAGATGCTTTTTATCAGTGAAGACACGGTTGAGAGCCATATCAAAAACATCCGCTCGAAAACTGGCGCCACAAGCCGTTATGAAGTAGGGGAGTGGTTGAAAAAAAATGAACTTTGGGTGGAATAAACGGGCTACTCAAGCTCTTTTTTAGGGATTTCAATGCTGATAAAAGCACCTTTCCCAACGGCAGATTCCAGGAGCATTTGACCGTTCAGCATTTCGGCCCGGTTGCGCACATTGGACAAACCTATCCCGTCAGATACAAGCAGTTTTGGGTCGAATCCAATGCCGTTGTCTTCAACGGTGATGAGCAAAAACTGTTCGTTTTCCAGCAACTGAAGAGACACCTCGGTAGCTTTGGCATGTTTGAGCACATTCCCCAGCAGTTCTTGTACCATCCGGTACAAATGTATTTTTGAAAAACTGCCCACTGTTTCAAGGGGATAATTCACGAATAATTTAATGCTTAACCCTGCTTGCGCCCGTTGGCTCCGGACGGCAAGTTCTTCAATCGCAGCACGCAGCCCCGTTTTTTCCAGGGATTTTGACATCAAATCATGGGAAATATTGCGCACCTCCTTGAAGGTCATGCCTATATCCTCCGCAATTTCCGTAATTTTTGAAGCGATGCCGGGGTGCTTGCCCAGTTCTTCTGCCAGCGAGTCCATTTTCATATTGATGGCGGCAAGGTTGACGCAAGCGCCATCGTGCAGGTCGCGCGCGATGCGTTTACGTTCATTCTCTGCGCCCACAACAAGGGCGCTCAAGTTTGCTTCGCGCGCCTTGGCCAGGCGTATTTGGGCTTTTTGACCTTTTTCAATGAGCTTCAGGTAGCGTTTGTTGGAAATATTAAAAACAAGTACCATTTCGATAAAGAAAGCTGCAATGACGAGGGGCGAAAGGAAAAACGTGTTCGCAATGCCGAAAGCGGTCAATATTTTGTCGGCAATGTCCAGGTCAATCCATCCCATTCCAAAGCGTTCCAACCAGGTAAACCCTGTGTACTGTTGCGACGTAATGGCCACGCCCAGGAAATTGAGCGCTACGATGATATAAATCCAGGTGACCCTTCCATAACGCCGCAAGAATATCTGTCGGAGGACCCATGCCAGGACAAGCAAAGAAAATATGACCAAAAGCCCAAAAAACGGGTAAAAAACCCAGCCTACAAAAAGCCAGGGATCAAATGCGCGGTGGATTATTTGGATGAGCAGGGTTAGACAAAACACCCCAATTGTCCAATTCACCAACTTGTTGAATCGAGGCGCCGTTTTGGGCAGGTCGAAATAGTGACGGAAGAATTGAATACCAAAAATCAGGCGCAGGTTGTTCAGTGCCATCGGAATCACAAACTGGAAATCGGGATTCTCCGGCCAGGCATACCGAAACCCCAGACCAAGGTGTGCCGGAACAAACAAGGTGGTCAGCAGTACGTACATAAAATAGTACCAGTGGAATGGCTGCTGAATCGAATGGATCAAGATGGCTGCTAACAACAGGAACACCACACAAACGACATAGAAAATGGTCATCAATATGTCTACGTTTCGCTGCTGCTGCTGCACGCGCACATCTTTTTCAAAAAACAGGATGCGCAGTGAAAGTGGGTACACTGATTTGGCTTTCAAGTAACACCAGGTGGAGCTGTCCCGGGCAATTTTAATGGGAAAAATAAAATTTCGGTTGTTGGCAGCCCTGGATGAGGTGTCGGGGCGTTGCCAGTACCTATAAGCGGCGCCTGTTACAAATGAATCAACGATGTTTTGGCCGGTTACTTGAAAAAAGTGCAGGAATTCAATGCTGGGGTTAACAATCTCTACCAAAAAATCTTCATTCCCGGGCAAGGTGTTAGTTTCCTTAAACCTGAACCAAATGGCTTGCCTCGACAGCCCGATATTGCAACAAGGCTCTTGTGTTCGATAAACCGAATCGGGTAATGCCAACACCTCTCCAATGGTCAGGTTCTTTAGCCCATCCCTTTCAACGAAATACTCAATGGATCCTTTAATTTCTCCGGGGGTTGGCACATCTTTAGCCCAGAGGTTTAGCCAAACGGCTAAACCTAACAATGCCAGAATTCCCAAAGTATTGCTGCTTTTCATAGGTGTCGGGCAGAAAAGGCTTTGGCAAATATACGAACCACTTGAAAAGGGAGGCAGCAAAAAAAAATGCGGTTCAGACACAAGGTCTGAACCGCATTTTTAGTGGAGGATCAGGGATTCGAACCCAGGACCCCCTGCGTGCAAGGCAGGTGCTCTAGCCAGCTGAGCTAATCCCCCTTTGCCCGCCGTAGCTTTAGCGAAGGCGGGCGTATGCCGTAACCTTTAGCTTTTAGCCAGCGAAGGCGGACTTCTGAATTTTTTTGGTCATCAGCCCTTACGGGATTTGGTACCGCGTAGGGCTACCCAGATTTGAACTGGGGACC
>CAYVPM010000381.1:0-4506 GCA_964453475.1 uncultured Saprospiraceae bacterium
GCCCATTTGTCGCCCGGCTATATCCAACAATTGTACCTGCGTTTTGGCAAGCAGGGCTTGGATAAAGGTCAGATGCACCAGTTCACTGGCAGGGTTGGGGAAAAGTACAAAGTCAAGGTTCTGCTGAATGGGTTCCTGGCTGTTGGTGGCTGGCTGGGTCAGGAATTTCGGCGTGCCGAAAAAGCCATGTTCCCCGTCGGTCACCATGAATCTGAAACCATCGGGCGCTGGGCTTCCGCCGTAATCGAAGAACCTGATGTCACCGGCATCCAAATTAGCCTGGGTGAATTGGTCGCCCTGTTTCAGGGCGCCAAAGTTGTCGCGGGTAATGACGCCGTCTTCCGGCACGCTCATCACGGTATAGGTAAGTTGAGCATGGGTGTTGTTGGCATCTTCCACAAGCAGGAAATCGGGCGTGATGACGCGGTTGCTGCCTGTTGGCACGGGCATAACGTTGTTGTTCACCAGATACGGCGGGTTGATGTCGAGGGTAGCACAGAATTCGAGCTTGAATGCTTCAAGGGTTCCACCTGCACCAATTTCGTTGTCCTTGATGCGCAGCGTCCAGGTACCGGTGGAGGTTTCACCAATGAATGGCGCGAGTGGGTTTATGGGGCGGTAAATATTTCCTGTGTTGTTTGGAGGGCATGGGAAGCCTCCGGGCGCGGCATCGTCGAGGCCAAAGTTGAAGGAACCGTTGAAGTTGCCGCACTTGTCCTTCCAAAGCATCACATCCGTGCCGGTGGGGCTGATCAAGTGTGCTTCCAGGTTTTTGAAGAATTCGTGGTACCCGTCTATTTGTTTGATGGTCAGGTTGCTGATCGCGCCGCCCTGGTTGACCGTGATTTTGGACTCGATGGTAGGCGTGCTGCTTGCCGACAAGTTTTTGGGCAAATCAGTTGCCTCAAATACGCGGCAATCTTCTGCGAAAGTAGAGAAGAAATAAGGTTCCGACCAGGCATGGGCGCCACATTCGTTGACGCTGCGCACCCGCCAGAAGTAGGCCGTACCTTTTTCCAGCAAGAAATTGATTTTGAAAGAATCCAGCGCCGTGCCGCTTTTTGTGGCCAAAATGGTCGTGAAAGCAGGGCTTTTGGAGAATTCCACGTCATAGGCATCGGCATCCAGGCCTTTAGACCAACGAAGGGTTTGGGTCAATCCAGCATTTGTCAGGCCATTTGGGGGCGTTTGGAGCGCAAACCCCGAAAAGTCGTTGCGGCGCAAAAGCAAGGTGACAGGCCGAATTAATTCCAGCGAGCCAGATGTGGCCCGGATGTTAAAGGTGTATTGCCCTTCGACCGCTACGTTGCTGAGGTCTAATTTAAAGGTTGCAGGTTGACCTGGTAACATGGTGGTTGTTGTAAAGGAAGGGATTGCACCAGGCGGCAAAGTACCGGTCACTTCCAGGTTGATGGGGTCGTTGAAGCCCAACACGCCTGCGCTGAGGATGCTTGTTTCATAATTGTCGGGCAGGCAGATGATGCCACCACTGTTTTCAAGCCCAAGGGTGAGCGAGGGCTGTGTAGGTTGTTGAATCTTAAAATTGGCATTGGAGATGTCAAAAAAGACATTTTCCGCCGCGTCCACGCGCACACGCATGGTGCTGCCGAGGTTGTTGGGCACCAGCACGTAATAGCTGCCGTTGTTGGTCACACCAGATGCCATGGTAATCGGATAGGTCTGGCCGCCATCGATGCTGAGCCGGATGTTGACTTTTTGGCAACTGACGGGCGGTACGTTGGTATTGGCAACGTCCCAGGTTACTTGGGCGTATTCGCCGACCCGCCAGATTGTCGCCGTGGTATTGGGCTGGTTTACCTTGAAAGGCCCAGCGCCTTCATAAGCTTTGAAGGCCACGTCTGCACTGCCCACGCCACCGCCGTTAGGCTGGTTGTCGCGCACGGTGAGGCGGAAGGTGAGGTCGCGGGAGTAGGTGGGCAGCTGCTCGGTGATGTCATTTGTATTGGCAATGACTGTATTAAGCCTTGGGAAATAGCGGTTTGTCGCGGCCTGTGGTGGGCGGGTGCGGAAAATTGCAGCATTCCCTTGTGGGTCGCCCAGCGGGGTTTCGGGGCCGGCATCAATTTCTTCCCAACAGTAGCTCAGGGTATCACCATCCATGTCGGTGGCAGATCCAGTCAGTTCGAAAGGTGTGGAAATAGGGATGAAGAAGTTGTTTTGGTAATTGTGGGAAACAATGGGCTCGTGGTTGGTTGTTTGCTGATAGGAGCCGCAAACTGCGCCAAAAACATAGAACTGTTTGATCTGCCCGATGCTGCCTGCATGGTAGTAGAGGTCAGCTGTGCCTTGCACATCGTCTGATCCACATGCGCCTGCATAAGACATGATGGTGCTGCCGCTGCCCGGCTCATAAGCGACTGAGCCATCGCGGCCACCGCCGCCGCCACATCGATTCCAGGTGTGCCCACCGCTGAGTTGGTGCCCCAACTCCTGGCCTAGCACGTACAGGAAGACTGATCCATAATCGCCATTGCCGTTGCCGGCAGAGCAGCCCCCTGCTTTATTTCCCAGACAGACGGATCCCAGGACCCCCTGCCCCAGAATACCGCCACCCATGTAGCGTGCCACGACATGGCCGACGTCATGCGAATTGACATTGCAATAGGTGTTGAGCACATTGGTATTGGCCTGAAGCCATCCCGGAACAATAGTGCCGGGATATGGGTCATTGTCCGGATCAGTGAAAACAGCGTTTTGGCTGGCTGCAATCAACTGGGTCCTGAGGGTCAGGTCGCGCTCGTAAAAAAAGCTGGTGTAGTTGATGTACTCGGTTATGGCGGCGAATGCCAGGGCTTTGGTACCGCCGTGGTTTTGGGTAAACTCGCCCGTGGCGCCAACGGCAAGGCGGTATATTTTCATTTTCACGGGCTCTAATTCGCCACCGCGGTATTCAGCACTGGGAGCATAGGGTGTGAGGTCGTCCCCGAACCGGATTTCACCGTTCTCGAGTACTTCAGTGCGCAGCTTTCCCAGACCATTGCCAGGGGCATCGGCGCCATGGAAGGCGATGTAATATTCGGTTTGCCCCCAGGCGTAAGGCTCTACAAACGACACGGTGTAGTCGGGCTGTACCACCATGGCGCGGAAGCCGCGGGCGGTGGTGCTGAGCCGCACAACGCGGCGCGGGTCTGATTTTGATATACCGGAATAGGTATGGATATCCGGAAATTCGATGGCGCCTGCTTCGTCGAGCATCGCGATTTCTGTAACGACAAATTCTTCCTGAAGGCCGTTGGCTATTGGAATGGATACCACACATTTGCCGGATTTGGCAGCAGCGGTGAATTCCTTGGGTGCTGTTGCCAGCGCAGATTTCACAGCGGAATAATCGAGCTGGTAGGCATCAAATTTAGAAGGGAAAGCGTCGCGCTGGGTGAATTCAGCCACGCTGATCTGTTCTTGGGAAATGGCTTTGAAGTAGCTTTTGGTATTTTGTGCCGAAACGTTTGCAAAAATGCCGCAAGCGAGGGCGAAGAGTAAGAATTGCTTTTTCATTATTTGGAAATGTTGATATGGATATCGGGCAAAACGGATCGGAAACCCGGACACATTATTGCATCGAAATTGATTCGGGCACAAATTTCGGGAAAAATTAGGGCTTAGTCGCTTGAAGTTTCGACAATGGCGGGCAAAAGGGTGGATTTTGGGACTAGACTACAACACTGTATTTGCCAGCAACACGGCTACCGCCCCCGCTGCATAGCCCCGCCACAGATCAACCGGACTGTGGGCCGGCAGGCTCAAGCGCGCATAACCCACCAAACCAGCCAGCAGCACTGCTATTGCCAGCACCACATTCATGCTCAGTTGCAAAGCCCCGATGCTGAGCGACATGCCCGGCCATTGCAATGCGAGTATCAGCACCATGCATACGAAGCCGCCCATGCCCGTGGCGTGGGCACTTATTTTGGTAAAAATATTGGCAAAAAAAGCAAAAAACAGTCCTATCGTGGCGCCGAGCGCAAACTTGGCAAACAGCAGTGGCACCGTGCCTTCCATGAAGTTTTTAAAAAGCCAGAGGTAGAATATCCCGCAAATGATGTACGGTCCGACCCGCTCCTGTTTGTCGCGCATTTCCAGGCTTTGGATCAGCCCCAGCGGCTTCATCAGCGCCACTCCAAAGCCAGGGATCATAAAACTGGTGGTGAAAACGGAAAGCAGCAGCAACACGCCCCGCTGGTCGGAAATACTTTTTACACCAAATGCGTAAGGATTTACGGCCAGCATGAGCAGCAATATGTAGGTCAGCACCAGCAGTGGGTGACCTACAAAGGAGAGCGTTTTACTGATGTATTTCAACTTTTTATTTTGATAATGAGGTGAAGTGATTGGTGATTGGATGATCAGTGATTGGGGCACAGCATTTTTTTTTCAACCTGGGCTTTTCAGTCCAGCACTCAAAGCCAATGCGGCTAGCAATTGCCTGGGCTGCTGGAACCCCGTGCCATGCCAATGTAACCCCGATGTGCCCCAATCACTGATCAT
>CAYVPM010000382.1:0-4500 GCA_964453475.1 uncultured Saprospiraceae bacterium
AACATGTCCGATAAGAAAACTCTAAATCTGTTGCATTTGAAACTTGAATCCGCCTGTTTCTGATTGGCTAAGCCGACGCAAAAGGCGGATTGCCTTAATCTTGAGATGGAGATTGGGCATTGTTTTGTGTGTTTGATGAGAATAAATATTGTTTTGTTTAAAGCAATTATGAGGGGGCTCACTTTTGCCGGACACATTATTAAGAGAGGATTTTGGCTTTCTGCGGTCTGAGAAGCGAGTTTTACACATTTCGCGCCGTCAAAAAAAACTCAAATTTTTTTTGACAAGGCGGCGAAATTGTAGGAAACTCAAGTTTTCGAGTGCATTGGATTATTGTTCTTTGACATTTTTTATTTGGATCCAGCGGTTTTCAAAAGCCTGTGGCGAAAGGTAGCCCAACGACGAATGCCTTCGCTTCCGATTATAATATCCTTCAATGTATTCAAAGGTTTTGATGTGTGCGTATTCAAAGTCTTTGAATGGCCAATCGGCACTTAGTTCGGCTTTGAAGCGAGAGAACAGAGATTCAGCAAAAGCATTGTCATAATGATTGTCCGGCCTGGTCATGCTTTGGATCATGTTATGCTCCGTCTCACTCAGATCAGCCCATATTCGGCGTGCTCCATATCTGCGCTTGTGCTCCCAAAACAACGCCACAATTTTGTCTTTCGTTGTCGCCTTTTTTGAGAAGCTCCACTAGACCATCTCATTGGATTAAGCAAATTTAATAGTTAAAAGGACTAAAGTTTTATAACACTTTTTGGGATGAATTCCATTTGGGTGAAATTGTCGCTAAATAGGACACTTTTGGGGTCGGTATAAAATGAATTAAGACGGAATTTTGTACTATCGTTTTCTTCCAATCTGGTGGAACGGTGGAGGAGTACCTGAAACTCCAAAAGAAGTAAGGCGTAAATTCCGAGTGCGTTAATAAGGAAAATAAATAGATTTATTCGAATGAAACATCTTAATTTTTATTTTTTGGTTCTATGCTTTGCATCCTTGATTGTTTCCTGTCAGAAAGAAACTGTACCTAAATCTGTTAAAATTGACCAGGAAAATAGTTGCCCTGCGCTCCTCACTTTGCAAGAGTTTGATTACATAGGTGCGTTGCACAATTCTTTTCTTCAAAATGTTTATGAAAATTTTGAAGAGTCGGATTATCCAAGTAATTTGACGTTAGACTCAAAGATTGAATATCTAAATACTTTCCAAAAATCATACGCAGCAACGCTTATGTTTAGCGCTCAGCAACAAGCTGATATGAATACTAGTTTAGATCAATTTAAGCAATTGGTAGATCCAAATGTGACATATTCAAGTCTATTTACTGATTGTATTTATATGCCAGGGCAACCAGTTACAATAGCATTGACGCAAATGAAAGCTCAAGGATTTATTGACCAATTTGAATTCAATACTATAACTTCGCTTCTCTCACTTATCCAACAAAACCATAACAGCCAACTTGAAGCAGTACAATTAAGGGATGAAATCCTTTCTTTAAGGAGTAATTGGAACGAGCAAGGATATACGCAATGTAGCACGACGGGCCGGGTATCCGCTATTATTCTTTCGGTATCATTATATTCTGTTGATTGGTGGATCGCACATCCTAATGCTTCAAATACAGACCGAGTTGCGCCATGGATTGCCGCAGATGTGGCTGGCGGGATTTACGGGACAGTAGGTTGGGCTATGGGGTCTGCGTACAGTGGGAATTTTGATGGAGGCAATTTGGCTATAGCAGTGGTTGGTGGAGCCATATCAGGATCAACAGGTATTGTTGGTAAAATCGCTCGGTGGTTATTTTAGCATTATAAGGCCTGAAATCCCATTAACGGACTCTTTTCGAAAGAGAATCGGTTATTCTTTGCCAGTCAATCTAAACAGAATAAAGATGAACTCAAACAATATTCATTTTACAAAAAAGGATATACTGGCAGGTGTTGTCCTTATATTATTAATAATAATTGCCTATTATATGGGCATAAAAGTATGGGTTAGCCTCTTGATTATCATATCGGCGGGTCTTTTTTCGCCTAAATTGGCGAAGTTGATTTTCCGACATGGTCGTAAAGATTAAGGAAAGGTGTAGGCGCAGGCCCAGAAGTTCTGTCCTAAACAGGTTACTGTAATTTCGGGTGTTGTAGAAGAGGCAAAAAAAGAGAAAAAAGACGGAGAGGCCTAAGTTTTTCCGGTTTTTATAAAATTGCTTTTGGGCGATGTCGTTTGGTGCGGCATCGCCCTTTTTTTTGGGGCATCAGCGTACTATACTATGGTTCGCTTGCCTTTTGTGATTGTCAGTGATTGATTCAACTGATTTTGAGTTGATTTTTCAAACATTGGGTTGCTCAAAACCTGTGGCGGCAGGTATAATTGCTGCCTTGAAACTGCTGGAATGCGCTATTTTTGGCACAATGGCGATAAAGAAGCCGACCTGGCCGAATTCTCCATGCCTTTTTCGTTGACCTAAAAAGTAAGCCATCATTCTCAAAAACTAAAAAAGGAAAACCCATCCCTGGCGTTACGGTTGGGTTGATCGGGTATGACGGTACGCAACCCGACTCTCCGGTGCCCACGCGCTGTACACTGGATGAAACGACTACCGACGAAAATGGCGCATATAACCTGGAGGTGGGGTGTTTTGGTATGGATAACGTTTCTATCAGGGTCGGGGGGGAGCACCAGCAGTTTTTTGGTTTTTACTTTTTTGCAAAGCGCTCAGCAGATTTAAGGCTTGGGAAATGCAATGAAATTGATTTTCAACTGGATTCCATCGATGGAGGGTTGAAGGTTCAACTGTTCAACCAGCAGGGGATAGACGATACCTTGTATGTAAGGGTGTATTGCAACGCCATCGGGTTGCCCACCTATTATGGCGGACAAGTCACGCCTATCGCAGTTCCCGGCGGCACAAGCAGTTCAAAATTCTGGTATGTCACCGCCAATCGATACGTGAAATACTACTGGGACACCGTCCCGTTTTCTGATTTCAACGCGGCGCATGTGGATTCGATTTTTTGTACGCGGGGGGATACGACGGTGTGCAGTATTGTTTTTTAATGAAATATTGTTGTATTTATGCAGCATGATTGTGTATTTCTGCTGATTAAGCCCAACAATCGTCGAATCAGCAAAACCGACCCTGTTTCTACTACCGGGATACCCAGCAAACCTGGGGCTCTATTCAATCCATGGAATACCCTGCTTTTTTCAGTTTTTTTTCTACCTCCAGAAATTCGGGATGGTAGGGGTGTGCCGGGTTTTTCCATGCGTTGAGGTTATTGAGGTATATATCTTCAGGTTTTTTGTCATTTGCATAGCAGGCAAGGAACAAATACCATTGGGGTTCTCCTTTGTTGTATCCATTTTCCAGGACAAAGGTGAACTCTTGGATCGCCCTTTCAAAATTGCCCAGTTGAAAATAAGCATGGCCACGCCATTGTGCCTTATCGAGGGCCTTGCAACTGCGGCAAGCATTCAGGACGTTTAAGGCCTCTTTTACGCGTTTCTTTTGAAGCAGGTCAATGGCCATCGCGATGGTGTCTTGCTTTGCTTCCTGGCTGTTGTTTCTCAAGTTTGTTCCTGCGCGAAAGGGCTTGCTGGCATCCCTGACAATAGCAAGGGCAGTGAGGCGTGGTGGCTCGGGTTGCGTTATTGGCAATGCCTCTTTTGCCCCGGCCTCATTTTGGGCAGCGCCATCCTTGGATGGGGATATCAGGACGGGCTGCTCAGGCACCGCTTCAGGCTTTCCTTGGGGTTTGGTCAAAAAATAGACAAGCAGCGCGATAACCGTGACCATTGCGCCCCATTTGAGCCAAGGGAGAATGCGTAAGGGTTCCCGGCTGGCTGGGTTTTGCTTTGATGGCGAATGCTCTACCGGGCTTTTTTGTTCCCATCGCGCTATCCTATCCCGCATGGCTTCTTCGCTGCTGAACTGCAGGGCGAGCAAAGCTGCCTGGCGCCTGTTTACTGCTTCCTTCAAAACCGGGTCGGCCTCCATCCTTGCACGAAAAGCGGCCTCTTCTTCCTCGGGAAGCAAGCCCCGCAGAAAATCCTCAATTTGTTCGTGTATTTGTTCGTCGCTCATTGAATTATACTACTTGCGCGGCCTGCCTTTTGGGGGTTTAGCGCTGTCTTTCAAGTCGGGAGGCAATAAATCGATCAGTTTTTCCATACACTTCCGTTTTTCATTTCTGGCTACTTGGTCGCTGGCAAACGCAAAGTTTTTTGCCAACTGCTTCATGGATACGCCATTGTAATACTGTGTCAATATATTTTTACAGCGCTCGCACAATCGGTTCATACAAGCCAGAAACCGTTGACGGTTTTTGTCGATTTCCCATTGGTCGCTGATTCGGTCTTCAATTCGCCCTCCTTCTACGTCGGGCTTCAACGCTACATCTTCATTAGGGTCAATATCACCGGTGTTTTTCTTCCAGCCAAACCATTCTCGTTTCACCGCCGAATCCAAACAAATCAATGTTTTGTCTAAAA
>CAYVPM010000383.1:0-4496 GCA_964453475.1 uncultured Saprospiraceae bacterium
CAGGCATCGTTTCATTAGCCTTCCACCTTTGGGCAGATGGCCGCCAAAACCAATGGGATAACAGGCCGGACTTCCCAGTCATGGCCAATGCCGCAAAAAACGGAATGCCCAGTATTTTTATCGTTAGCGCCCCGATTGGTTTGGATACGGTTGGGGGAATTCCGGCGACTATCTGGTTGGGCGGGGGTGGCGCCATAGCCATTGATCATCTGCCTCATAAAGTTAACATTGTCAATTTGTTTCCTCAAAAAGGCATTTTGGTTTCGCATAACGATCACCTTTTTGGCTATGCATTGACCCTATTTGATCCTGAAGGCTGGCAAACTACCCATTTCGGCTGGCGCAAAAACTACGATCCATTTAGTACCACTAATGGGCCCACTGCGCCCGATACAGTCGTGAATTATGTCCAACGCAGATATCACTGGGTAGATCAATGGCTGATCCGAAATTTTAATGTTGACCCTCACCGCATCAATATCAACGGCTTCAGCAAGGGCTCTAAAGGCGCCTTTGGAATGGCCAAGACATTTCCCGATCATTTTGCCTCCGCAACGGGTTTTAACAATGGATACCGGGAACACGACGGCCTCGGGCCTGGAAGTGTTATCTGCGGCCCAGATAATGACAATTATCCTACTAATCTGATCAACCGCGACGGCCAATGCATTGGTTATGCGCATTTTATGAAACCCACAGATAGAAATGCCACACAACGGGATCTGCCTCTTTTGCGGACGTTTAATGCCAAAAACGACGTGGATAGTGGTTCCAATTGGGACGATTACATGGTAACGCAGTTTCGCGAAGCCGATTCTATTGGTTGGGGCGTACAGTTATACTGGGGGCAACGCAGCCACGGCATCAATACGGGCCCCGACTACAACGATCACTGGCATAATGGATACACGCCGACCGAACAAACGATCGTGGAAAACGTGACCTACGAAGAAACACACTTCCGCTCTGATGTGTCATTCCCAGCCTTTTTCAACCATCGCCTCGACCCGAAAAACAACGACCCCGGCGACGGCACACCTGGCACGGGTGCCAATGGCGTGGGAGATGATTGGGGCACCTGGGGCGGCTACCACCGCTGGGATTGGGACAATATAACCGACCTCGCAGCGGGCTGGTCAACGCAGGCCTGGCTGGAATCAAACGCTGTTTATACGAATGATAATTGTCCTGTCAATAGCCTGAGCGCCGATGTTGCCATTCGCAAACCGCGGCAGTTCAAGCCATTAACTGGCAAACTATTGAACTGGTCAGTGAAAGACGTTTCCACCGGAAATACCTTACAAAGCGGTCAGGCGACCGTACAAACAGATGGCTTGGTGGTGATTCCAAAAGTGGTGGTTTTTCGGGAAAATATCCGTCGTGTGCGTATTAGTGTGGCGGATCCGAGTGTTGCAGTAGTTGACCTTCCAAGCGTTTTTTCCAGCCTAAAAATCGAGCCCAATCCTTCGATTGAAAACGCAGTACTTTCTGTTTTTTCTAAGGAGGAAATGGAAGTGACCATCTGCGCAAGCGGATTGGATGGCAAACAAGTCGCTGTAAATGTTCGGCTTTTTGAGGGACAAAATCGCATACCGCTGGGAGCTTTTGAGTCCCTGCCAGCAGGGATTTATTTTGTTTCCATTTCCTCCCACCAAGGTAAGCAGGTGGCGAAATGGCTAAAAATGTAAGGTTTTTGTTGGTATTTTTTTAGGCTTAGTGCATTGGGTGTAGGCGGTAGGCGGGAACACCTATCTGGCAAGAGCACAAACAGCCTGTCATTGTTGGCAAGAACGCCAACAACGACAGGCTGGTTTACCGATGCACTTGGTGTTTTCAACAAGTGCATTCCAAGTTGTCTAAATTCCAGGAGCGGAATCGAAATCAGATTGTTGTCATTTGAAGTTGACTATTACAAGATGATCTTGTTTGTCAACTTAGGAAATTTTGGGGTTTCAAATTGCGGTAATTGTAATGTTGGTAGGCTCCCAGATTTATTCAAATTGAAAAGTAAAATTTCGTATAAAAGGTACGGTTCATGGCCTCCCTTGGATTTGT
Source organism: uncultured Saprospiraceae bacterium (assembly GCA_964453475.1). GTDB lineage: Bacteria > Bacteroidota > Bacteroidia > Chitinophagales > Saprospiraceae > M3007. The sequence continues at coordinate 2,056 of CAYVPM010000383.1, forward strand.
ATATCCGTCCCAAACATTTGTATATTCGTTGCATCGGGCAAAAAAACAATTGCCCGCCCCTTAGATACAAGAGACGGACAATCGGTCGAAGAAATTATAAATCAATTAATTAGGTGCGATGCTTGGCAAAGTGTTGAATGTTCACAGCGGAGCGGAATCTTTAAAACAATAACGCTCTCAGCCTGGCGGCTATGATGAAAACACCAGATACTGCGAAGGGTACTTCATTAATCCCAAACATAAGTTTTGCCGGCAAACGTGTTCGGGGAACACGGGCATCCTGTGACAATGGTATTGCTATTTATCGCAGGTCGTAAATAGTATTGCGAAAGTCTGTCCCATCATATTGTAAAACCAACAGTTATTTCAACTCATCTGCGCCAATGTCTACGCGCCCGCCTTGCACCCGCGCTGCTCCGTCTATATCCGTCTCACCAGTGGGAGCCAAAAACGTGGCGGCGCCGGCATCGATCGCCTTGGAGCCGAGTTTGATGTGCAGATCAAAGCTTGTGGTATTCACGAAGAGCGGATCGCCAGTTAAAAAGGGCGATTCGACAGCAATGTTACTGGTGAAGAAAGGCCAAGTCGAATTGTTAACATTGCCGGTGGTTCGCCAATACAGATTAAAACCTAAGCTAAGGCCGGTGGTAGTCCCTGCCCAATCGCCAATGGCCTGATACCAATCGCCAAAGGGCACAAAAATATTTTGCCTTATCACGCTATTCGCGTTGGTTTTCAGCGAGATTTCAGCCCCGCCCCCTGTATTTGTATAGTTTTTGAAAAAAGTATTGTTGGTGATACTGGCACCTGATATCTTGGATCCTGCCGTAGTAGAGCCTAAAAAGAGTCCTGACTGCTTATTGTTATAAACCATGTTATCCCGCATAATAATGCCAGTCACGGTGTGGTTTGCATTTTCACAGCCGATCGAAAATCCTACGCCATTTTCGTACGATTTGTTCCGTTCAAGCACAATGGATTCTCCACCATCCACATATATGCCCGCAGAAGTCGCCACCGGCGAGTTGCATCTGTAAGTTGAATTGCCTTCAACCTTTCCATTACGGGCCTTATTGACAAGGATATTCGTGTTTGCCCATGCATAACGCCCGGCCATTACGATGCCGATATTGGTAATATCGTGCACGCTGTTGTTACTGACCGTAAAGCCATCAACATTACCGGTGATCGTCATAGCTTCGCTATAGCCCGTAACACAATTAAAAATTTCATTGCCAGTAATCAGAAGACTGGAAATGGCCGAAGTGGCGACGGTATGCCTACCTACTACAATGATTCCGTTGGCATTGTCAGTGGATGTCGGAAGGGGCGTAGCCGGTGCAGGCCAAGCTCTGTATCCAATATTTGAAATTTTGCAATTCTGAATAGTAACCCCTTTTACAACGGTAGTACCCGTTTCGGTTGCAACTACATAAATCCCCTTTGCATTGACCTTTACATTGTTTTTTATTTGAATGTTACTGATGGTTAGGAATTGTTTGTCGCTAACCTCTATCATGGATTCCTGAGCGCTGGTAAAGGTTCCATTGAGGGTTACAACGTCTGCTAAGTCATTAGTCAGAATAATTCGCTGCGTAACCGCATCGCCAGTGCCTGAGTTCTTCCATTTCAGGCGTTCATTGTAGGTGCCTGCCATAACCCGAATGGTAGTGCCCGCTGTGGCAACATCGAGGGCTTTTTGAATCGTCTTGTAGGCGGATGTTCTCGCATTGCCATTATTACCGTCATTGCCCGTAGTAGAGACATACTTATAGGTCTGTCCCTGAAGGAATGATACGAGGCAAAGGGAAAAAAATGCGGTGGCAAGCACCTTGAAATTTGAAATTTTTACCATGTGTGTTATTGTTAAAATGTGAAAAATTAATTTGCCTATTAATTCCTGTATTGAAAAAAAGTTATCACCATATAGCCATCTCATGGTCTTTTTTCGCTTCGCAAAAATGCAGCCCTCCCTCCCCGCGCGGCTTGTCAATCCGTCCCAAAAATTTGTATATTCGTTGCATGGGGCAAAAAAAACAATTGCCCGCCCCCTGGATGCAAGAGACGGGCAATCGGTGTTAATAACTGTAAATCAATTAATTATGCGTCGCACTTGGCGCAATGCCGAATGTTCACGGCGGAGTGCGTGTTTCAAATTCAGGTCCCGTCGTAGTGGAGCTTGGGTGAAAACACCAACCCCTGCGCGATAAATAAAACCTGCCCGCATGAAGCCTTACACCCCTACTAAATGCGTCTTATACTTTTCCTTTTACGTCAGTCAAAATCGCCCCATCCCACTTTGCCTTATCCTGATTTGTCGCCTCGGTCAAATCCGCCTCAGACAAATCCGCCTCAGACAAATCCGCCCAATTCAAATTCGCCTTAGTCAAATTCGCCTTAGTCAAATTCGCCTTAGTCAAATTCGCCTTAGTCAAATTCGC
>CAYVPM010000384.1:0-4480 GCA_964453475.1 uncultured Saprospiraceae bacterium
GTTGACCTTCAGCCAGGGGCGCCTGGTTGACTTTCGGGGCCATGGCCAAGCCCGGGATGGCTGTCATCATACCCGATGCGGCAGTGGCAAGGAGCAGGGAAGGTTTTGCGCCATTGCGGGCTTTGGCCTTATTTTTCGGCGCCAGCTTAAAACCTGGAAGATACGCTTCGTAGCAGGCCAGGATATCTTCCGGACTGGTATTGAGCGGAAGCACGTCAACTGCGCCCGACTTCAGGAAGGCACGGGCGTTGCTGCCGGAAAAATCGGAAGTAAAAACGATCACCGGCACTTCCGGGACGGCACGGTTGTATTGACGGAGTTCCTTCATCAGGTCATCGCGTCCGGGGTCGTGCTGCAGCACAATCATGCTGATATCTTGCCTGGCTTGGCTGTTCGAAGGGATGGGGACTTGTGCGCTTTGCGAAATAACGAATCGGCCGGAAAGCTGATTTTGCAGACTGTGGAGCAGTGGCTCGTGCTGGCCAAGGAATAATACGGTCGGGGTTGGCATATTATTGGTGGTTGGAGTTGGGAAATTGGGATTAAGCAAGCGCGTTTGGTTTTCAATGCAAATATAAACGTTTTTTAATGTAAATAATTCCGTTACCGTGAATATTTCAGGCTGATTATTCAACAATAGCTTACAACTCCAAACTTACACGGGGTTTTACCTGTTATTTAATTTTTTTATTTTGAAATAAAAGGCGCGTTATTTTGCAAAAAGCCAAATAATGGCTTCATTTTTGCGCAATGTTCTTATCCCTGGCCACATTCGCCCCTAGCCGCATCTTGATAATATTAACACGCAACACATCATGGGCGAACTTTCCTTTTCCGGTCTCAACGAAACCATACACCACTGCACCAGTCACCAGGAAGGCGACTGGATAGTTTGGCGATGCCCGCATTGCCGCGGCTATGAGCGTCGTTTCAATTGGCGCAACGGCCAAATGCAGATCAAGCGCGGAGATTCTGAAGCGCAGCATACGGGCAGCAGCACAAAAACGCAAAACATGGAAGCATTGACAATGGGTTTAGGGCTGAATTGACAAACAGCACCACATTCATCACTCATCACTCAACTCTCATCACTCATCTCTCATCAAGCTCCCTGCACGATCAACAGCTTGTTGTCCTCATACCGAGCCAACTTAGGCGCATCCCGCAAGATCATGGACACCGTCAGGCGGTACACCCCTGAATCCAGGGGCAAGCTTTGGATGGGCACCTGCAGCAATTCGCCATCGGGGAAGCAGTGTTCAAACGTGTTCAAGGATTGCTGGGACTTTTTTTCCAGCGATACGGCTGTGATGTTCATGCGACAGGGCCTGCCTTGAAACACCTCCAGTTCTTCCATTGGTATCTGTATTTTGATCGGCTGCCCCTTGCGGATGGCGCCCGCGCTTTCGCCGTCGGTCAGGACTGAAAAAGGGACGTTGAGGGCCTTTGTTGGGGAAGGCTCGGCTTGCAATGGCGCTGTTGGTAATGCCGCCGCCGCCCCGAACAATTCAGGCAGCAGCTTTTTCAACAAAGGGGAGCGCTGCTCAGCCGTCGCAGCCTGTTTGCGCTCCTCCAGCACGGGTGGGAAGCTTGGCTGCTTTTTAGGGGCAGGATGTGGGGAAACCTGGACAAATTTTGCAACAAATGCGTTGAGCTGCTGCGTGTCGGCCCCATCAAAAGTCTGGCTTTCCCGAGTCGGCAGGTGCTCGACAATACACTTTATAGGTCCTTTATTTTCTGTTCGGTAGTAATCGAGCCGAAAGGAAACCTTACTGGCGGGCAAGGCCAGGGCATCTACTTCGTGGCGGGGGTTTTTCACCTTGTTCTGACATTCGGCCAGTTCAGCTTCTAGCTTATTTACCTTATCAAGTAAGGCTTCTTCTTGCCCGATGGCGCGTTCTAGCAGTCGTACCACCTCTTCTTTGGTGCGTTTTTCTTTTTGGGAATTGCTCATTGTTAGGAAGTTTTGGGTTGTTTGGATGCGATGGCCGGAAATGAAAAGCCGCCCCCTCCCACAGCGGGTGATGGGGCGGCCTTCACAAGCCTGGAACGGCCTCAAGATTAGGCTGATTCGTAGAATTGGAATTTGCCCATCTCTTCGTAGCCGGCAACTGGCAGCGGCAAGTTGTTGGAATCGTAGAGGCGCAGCACGGCCACCACGTCGTACACACCTTCAGAGAGTGTATTGGCGGGGATGCTGATCAGCGCGCGGTAGTTGAAGCCGCTTGTCTGGTTGTACGGCACCGTCACGGATGGGTTCACTGGCGATTCGCTTTCGCCCCATTTTTCAAAGAAGACTTGCACTTTCCATTTCATGCCGCGGTCGAGCAGTGGCACCAGCACACCTTCAACACTCCAGCTGAAGTGGAAATGTATGCCTTGTTCGGTTTGGATGAGCCGTTGGTTGCTCAGATCGGCTGGCCATGGGCCAGTGGTCGGCAGTTCGTGCGTGGTTACAAGCGCGTTACCTTTAAACTTGAAGGACTGCGGGGTTGCGAGGGTTTCTTCGACAAACATTGTTTGGTCAATTTTGGGAGCGTTTGTGGCGGCAACTCATCCTGCAGGGCGTCCGATGCCCTATTGCTGCCAACACTTGCCCGGTTTTTCAAGTAGGACTGTTTCGTGCTGAATGATGGGACAAAGGTGGGTGTGCCAAAATCAATCCGCGCTAAAGTTGCACAAAGGACACGGGCAAATTGCAATAAAAATACGGTTAAAAAACAAAAAAAGCCACCCCGACAAGGAGTGGCTCATTCTGTGCTATTATTCTTAGCCAGCTTTATACTTCACGCTGCCTGGTTTTGTGCATGACGATGTTTGTAATCAATTCAAAATCAGTTGAATCAATCATCTAAATCAAAAAAATCAGGCGAATCACAGTATAAATTAAGCAGTTACAACCGAATTGTAAGCGCCAAATGGCGTTGGTTGGTAGCGCTCGGCATTGGGGGCATTCTCCCATTTCTCCCCGTTGATGAGGAAACGGAATTCATAGCTGCGGCCTTTTTCAAGTTCGATGGCCGTAGAAAAGGACCCGTCTTTTTGCTTTTTCAGGGTAACGCCGTTTTGCCAGTTGTTGAAATCGCCAAGCACCGCTACGGTTTCAGCATTTTCAGCAACTTCTTTTGGAAGGGTAAAGGTTACTTTAGAAGTAGCAGGCGCTTTTTCCGTCTTTTCAGCAGCAACTGCTTTCTTGGCGACAGGAGCTTTTTCAGCTTTTGCAGGAGCTGCAACTTTTTTAGCGACCGGCGCTGGGGTGGTTTTTGCCGTTTTTACTGGTTGTTCGGCGACAACTGTTTTGGCGGACACTTTTTTCGTTGCCATAAATTTTGTTTTTGATTTATATAGTTGATAAAATCAGGTGCCTGATTTATTGGATTTGCGCACAAAAGTAAAGGAATTTCATGACTTAAACGCAAACAAATGAATTAATATTCTGTAAACTCTATTAAATTACTTTAAAATCAGCACATTATTTTGTTTTCAAACCAAAAGATCGTTTCTCAAAATAACACTTTTTTACCCTGCATGCCATGGAAACAAAATTAAATTTCCCCAACAGCAAGATGCTGCAATACTCCATTGGAATCTGAAATTCTATCCTTCGCAAGCGGGTTGAAGCAAAAAATCCAGTACTTTGGAGCCGCATATGAGCCGAAAATTGTTAAAAGCATCCCTTTTCCTGATAAGCGCCATCCTGCTGGCCGCCGCATTGCCATACATTCACGTTGCCCGAATCGACTATAACGCCCAGGTTAAACCCATCCTGAACAAACACTGCATTTCCTGCCATGGCGGTGTAAAACGCCAGGCGGGTTTTAGCCTGCTCACCCGTGAAGCAGCCCTGGCGCCGACAGAATCAGGGCGTCCCGCCATCAGGCCCGGCAACCCCGACGGCAGCGAGATGATCCGCCGATTGCTCAGTCACGACCCGGAACACAGGATGCCCTACAAAGAAGCCGCGTTGGATGAAGCTGAAATCAATATCCTGAAACAATGGATTAAGGAAGGCGCCCACTGGGAATTGAACTGGTCGTACCGCCCCGTTGAAGCCCCGAATGTGCCAAAGCCAAAAGCCAGATTCTGGGGTCTTTGGCCTGCCGAAACCAATCCCTGGCCCCAAAATGGGCTGGATTGGTATGTACTCGACCGGCTCCAAAAGGAAAACATGCACCCTTCAGCGCCGGCAGACCGCAATACGCTGGCACAACGCGTGAGCATGGATTTGATCGGGTTGCCCCTGCCCGATGCCCTGCAGGATTCCTTTCTCAGAGAAGGCTCCAGCATGCCTTATGCAACACTGGTCGATTCACTGCTGGCATCCCCACGATTTGGAGAGCGCTGGGCAAGCACCTGGCTCGACCTGGCGCGCTATGCCGATACCAAGGGCTATGAGCGCGATTCCCGGCGCTTTATCTGGCGTTACCGCGATTGGACAATCCGGGCGTTTAACGAGGATATGCCCTACGACCGGTTTTTG
>CAYVPM010000385.1:0-4479 GCA_964453475.1 uncultured Saprospiraceae bacterium
GTATTCGCATAGCAGGGCCACGTCGTCGCGGCGGTTGAACACGCCGCAGCGCACCCATTGGCGCAGTGCACGGAGGTCTTTGGGGGGGAGTTGTCGGAAGGTGCGGATGAGGAGCGTGGTGGTCATGGAATGGAATTTTCAGAAAAGTTGCAATTTCCATCGTAAGCGCAGGTTGAGATGTTGCACCGTACCCAAAAGATTGAATGACAGCATGCAAACGGCTGAATGCTTCCTTGAATTTGCTCCGACAAATATGCGTATTAGTAACTGAATAACAGATGTTTAGTGAAAATTTATTGTGATTTTTATGAAATTTGTAAACATTGCTCGCGTTTCCAGGCTCCATTCACCTATTCATCAATTACGCTTGCAAAATCTGCACCAACTCTCGAATGGGAGATAGGCAGAGGCTAAAGGGGCAATCCTTTTGAAATTTCCTCAAGCAACCACTCTTTTTCCGCCAACACCTTTGTCCCTTCAATCATCTCCCGCAAAGCTTGCCGTCCCTTTTTATCGGAGGCGCTCGTATCCAATAGTTTGCGCACAAATTGAACAAGGTTTAGGTAGTTGTCCCGGTGATAGCCCATAATTTTCTTTCGCCGGATAAAGGCTGTAATCGCTTGCAAATGGGAATCTAGCAGATCGTGCTCTTCCGAGGCGTAGTAGATTTTCATTTGCAGCGTTTTGGCGGCCAATGCCAGCATGGTTTCTTTGTATTCGGCGCGTTGGAGCAGGAGCAGGGCAGTGCCTAAATTGTTTTTTTGGTACGCCAAACGCGCCATGTTGAAGGAAAAAAGGCTTTCCTGATAGGCTGGTTTCAGGTATTGTTTATAATTGCTGATGAGTGTTTCCACCCAATCGTATTCGCGCACTTTCATGCCTATGGTGGCTGCATTCAGGTAGGTGAACCTTGAAAGTTCGCCTTCAGAAAGAAAATACTTTTTGTCAAAACCAATTTTGTACAAATCAAATTGATCCTGCAAAAACCGGAGATCACCTTCGTTGTAGCGCCGGGTGCAAAAATTGATCGCCAGAATGTAGAGGTCTTGCAGCTCCCCGGGCGGAAAAAGGTCGTTGTATTCCAACAACTGGCTTTTAAATGTCTGAAAATGATGGTTTTCCGAGGGCTCTGTCAAAGCGCGGTAACAATGGTAATAAATGGATACACCGGGGAGGTGGTTGTATTTTTCAGCCGCGGGCAAGATGTGCTCCAACAAACCAAAGTCGCATGTTGCATTGTACCGCGCCTGGTGGGCCAGTAAAAAACATGCTTGCCAAAGCTTCCGCGATAAAAAAGCTGTGTCCAGTTGGTCGGACAAGGGTTGCAAATCAAGGGTCTCTACTTGCGGCAAGTGTTGGGTGGCGCGGTAATTTTCCTCTTGAAATTTGTACAGTTCATAGTGGTGCTGAGGATTGCGCCATTTAAGTTGCTCCAGGGCTTCCGCGCCATTTTTCAAGGCTGCATTGGCGGCACTGACCAGGTTGCGCTCCCGCATATTGCGGCTGAGGCGAAAATAAAAGGCAGGCTTGTCTTCCAGAAAATCTATGGTTGCGAGGTATTTTTCTGTAGTCTGAAGCAGGGCACTCATCGCCATGCGAAGCCTGTGATCGTTAAAAGGTTGATGGCCAAATACTTCTTTGAAGACCTGTTCTTTGGAAGGCAGCGGCTTGTCATGGAGTAATGACTTACCCAGTACCCGAAGCAATATTGCGGCTTCAGCACGCTGACTGAAAAAGGGCGTGGAGGCAAAGCGGGCCAAGCCGCGCAAAGATTCTTTTGAAAAAGTACGCAACAATTGTGCTATTTTGCTATGTTCCATAGTTGTTTCTATGAGACAAAACTACATTATAATCAATTGATAATTAAAATTTTAAATTGAAAAAATTGAAAAATATTTGTTACAAATAAAAAATAATGTCTTTGCCAACGCCACCAACCCGCAGCATCTTTGTACCATCAATTAATACTCACTGAAAAAAATATCAACATGAAAAGTGCTTCTACTTCCTTGGCCAGGCAACGCATTGTTTTATTAGCCTTGTCGCTGCTATTCGGTTGCCAATGGGCTTTTGCCCAGGTCAACGTAACTGGCCGAATCACCGATGAACTTAATCTTCCAGTTTGTGGCTTTGGCGTACTTGCCACGGGAACAGAAACCAAAGTGGTCTATACCAACCACGATGGCGATTATACGTTTTCCCTGCAACAGGGCGGCTCCTACGAAATAAAGCCCCTTGACTGCCAGAATAATGCTATAATTGGCCTCACGTCCTTTGATGTGGTGATGATTACCAGGCACTTTCTAGGTATTCAACCGCTGAGCAGCCCCTACAAAATTATCGCTGCCGACCTCGACAATAGCGGGGACGTGGGAACATCGGACACCACAATGCTTAGAAGCATTATTTTGGGCATCACCACGCAATTGCCGGGTGGAAACTGGCGCTTTGTGCCCAAATCCTACGTTTTCCCCAATCCACTGGATCCGTTCACGCCAGCTTACCCTCAAAGCATCACTATAGCAAACCTTCAGCCCCAAAGCATCCCGAATGGCGATTTTATTGCCGTGAAAGTCGGCGATGTCAACGGTTCGGCGGGCGCAGCAACGGGTTGCAATGATCCACAAATGCCTGCTGTAATCAATGGGAAAGTGTTCCGAGATCAAACGCCCAATTGCCAGTTGGACACGGGTGAAACCGGCCTTGCTGGATGGACCGTTACCGCGGCCGATGGAACCAATTCGTTTTATGGTACCAGCAACAGCAGCGGTGGTTATAACATTTTCTTGCTGCCGGGCACCTATGACGTCATGGTGAACAAACCGAACGACTTATGGGGAGGTTGTACCGACACGGTACAAAATGTAGTTGTTACGATTGCCAATGGTGGTCTTGCCGATTTCCCGCAACAGCCGGTAATATTGTGCCCAGCCTTGGATGTCGATTTGTCGAGTGCGTTTTTACGCCGCTGTTTTTTGAATAGATATGAGGTTCGATATTGCAATTGGGGCACGGAAACAGCCAACAATGCCCATGTAGAACTTGAGCTGGATCCGCTTTTTGAGTTCAGCTCCAGTTCTGTCCCTGGAACGCTGCTTAGCGGGAACACGTACTCTTTTGATTTGGGCGATATCCCTTCGGGTTTTTGCGGTCAATTCCGGGTCAGTTTTGTACTGAACTGTGATGCAACACTTGGACAGACACACTGTTCCGAGGCCAGCATTTACCCGAATGTGATGTGTGGCACTGTGGGTGCGTGGACGGGCGCCGACCTCCGGGTTTCCGGTGTATGTACGGGCAATGATGTCCAGTTTACCGTCACCAACCACGGTGGCGATATGTTGGCGCCCAGCAATTACATCGTGATTGAAGACATCGTCGTGATGATTCCGCCCATGCAAAACCCGTTCACCCTGGCCGGTGGCGCAAGCGAAGTGATTACGCTCCCTGCCAATGGCACAACCAAACGCATGGAAGTGGAACAGCCGGCAGGCCACCCATGGTCTGACAAAGCCAGTGCAACCGTGGAAGGATGCGGAACCAATGCTGGCGGTGGTTTTTCTACGGGCATGGTCAACCTGTTCCCACAAAGCGACCAGTCGCCACTTGATGATATCGACTGCCGGGAAAATACTGGATCTTTTGACCCGAATGACAAGCAGGGTATTCCCTTCGGCGTCCTGGCCGAACACTATATTCCGCTGCAACAACCCATTGAGTACCTCATCCGCTTCCAGAATACAGGCACAGATACCGCATTTACTGTTATCATTCGCGATACCTTACATGCAGCGCTGGATGCGACTTCCATACGACCGCTTGGCAGCAGCCATCCATACAGTTTCAATTTGAGCGGCGAAGGCGTGGCGCAATTTGTTTTCAGCAATATTATGTTGCCCGACAGCAACGTCAACGAAGCGGCTTCACATGGCTATGTCAAATTTGTCATTGAACCGAAACCAGACACAGCAGAAGGGGTTGTCATAAAAAACAGCGCAGCTATTTACTTCGATTTCAATGAGCCAGTCATCACGAACACAACCTGGCACACCCTTGGTTCCAAGTTTTTGGTCGGCGCTTCGGTTGTGTTCAATCCTTCCATTGCCCTGGATGTATTCCCCAATCCGACTGCCGATAAGCTGAATTTTCTGATAAAAAGCGCCAGCCCCTTGTCAGGAATTTTACAGCTGTTTGATGTAGCGGGGAAACAGGTAGCGTTTGAAAAGTTTGCGCACAATGCCTTTACTTTTGATGCAAACGGGCTAAAGTCCGGGCATTACACGTATAAAATTAGTACGCCGACGGGAGCGTTGGCCACCGGAAAAGTTGTGGTGGTACGATAAAAATGCGCCACAAAAAAGCGCCGCTGCGAGACATCGCAGCGGCGCTTTTTTTATGAGGCGGCAATCAATACCGGTAGTACTCCGGCTTGTACGGTCCCTCCACCTTTACGCCGATGTAGTCGGCCTGCTGGGGAGT
>CAYVPM010000386.1:0-4477 GCA_964453475.1 uncultured Saprospiraceae bacterium
GGAGAAACCCGTCGTGGCGGCCGTGAATGGCGTGGCCGCTGGCGCAGGTGTCAACATCGCCCTGGCCTGCGATATTGCGGTGGCCAACAGTTCGGCGTCATTTACCCAGGCGTTTTCCAAAATCGGCCTCATCCCCGACTCTGGCGGCACCTGGACCTTGCCCCGATTGGTGGGTTTTCAGCGCGCCAGCGCCCTCATGATGCTTTCTGACAAAATAAGCGCTGCCGATGCCGCCGCCATGGGCATGATCTGGAAGGTTTTTCCCGATGAGTCCTTTGAAGCCGACAGCTTGAAAATAGCCGAAACCCTCGCCCAAATGCCCACACGCGGCCTTGCGCTGACCAAACAAGCCCTCAACCAGTCCTTTTCCAACGACTTCGAGGCGCAATCCATACTGGAAGACAAGTTACAAACGATAGCAGGGGGCACCCACGACTACAAAGAAGGGGTGGCGGCTTTCCTGGAAAAACGGAAACCTGTATTCAGGGGAAATTAGGTTTCAGGTTTCATGGTTTCAGGTTTCAGGTTTCATGGTTTCAGGTTTCAGGTTTCTGGTTTCGGGTTTCAGGTTTACGCGATTTGTTTGGCTACTTGGGTATTGTTTTTCAAGTTTGGCATTTATGAAATTTGCTTGTTTTCTCAGAAATCCGAAGTCTGTGTCAACCTGAAACCCGAAACCAGAAACCTGAAACCAAAAACCCGAAACCTGAAACCTGAAACCAGAAACCTGAAACCTGAAACCAAAAACCCGAAACCATTTTTCTTATGTTCAGCATCTTCCCCCGCAATTATGCACGGCGAAAAGGCGACCAACGCAAAGCGGGGGCGCTGTTGGTCGTATTGTTTCTGCTGGGGATCATTTTCAGCCCGAATTTCCGGTTTTGGCTCCGCTCCCTGCTGGAATACCCATTGCATTACAAAGAATACAAGCACTTTGGCATCCGTATTCCCGGTGGCTACAAGGTACATGGCATTGACGTGAGCCGCTGGCAAAGCAAGGTGGATTGGGCCAGGGTCAGCAAGATGCGGGTGGGCAACATCAAGGTCACGTTTGCCTTTATTAAAGCTACCGAAGGCTCCTGGATGGAAGACCCGCGATTTGACGACAACTGGGAAGGCGCGCGAAAAAACGGCATCATCAGGGGCGCGTATCATTTTTTCCTGCCCAATGTGAGCGCCAAGGATCAGGCTTTGAAATTCAGCAAAGTGGTGAAACTCCGCTCCGGCGATTTGCCGCCCGTTGTAGACGTGGAAGAACCGCATGGAATGACCAAGGCACAAGTAAGGTTGTACACCAAAGAGTTCCTGGATTTGCTGGAAAAGCGCTACAATGTGCGGCCGATCCTGTACACCAACAAGGACTTTTACAAGCAGTATTTTGCTGATTATGAAGAATTTAAAGGGTACAGGTTCTGGATCGCCCACTACCATGTAGCCGATTTTGACATGCCCGGCGAGGAGGAATGGCATTTTTGGCAGCACAGCGATCGCGGCAATGTCACCGGTATCAATGAAAAAGTTGATTTCAATGTGTTCAATGGGGACAGCCTGGCGCTGCGGAAACTTTGTTTGCCCTGATACCGTATCGTTAATGACAGTTAAAGGCTGGTTAAGCTTCTGTTCCCTTCAAAAATTTGGGTAATTTTGTGACCGTTTTTCTTCACTTTTCAAACAACGATATTCTTAAGCATGAAAGGAACACTCTCCCTCCTCGTGGCATTGCTGCTCGCAAGTGCCGGTTTTGCCCAATCCAAAACCCTGCCTTCCGTTAACGTGAAAACGCTCCAGGGCGAATCCATCAACGTTCAAACACTCGGCCAAACCGGCAAAATCACTGTCATCAGCTTCTGGGCTACCTGGTGTTCCCCCTGCAAAAAAGAACTGGATGCCATCAGTGAGATTTACGAGGATTGGCAGGAAAAATACGATGCCGTGCTCGTGGCCATCAGCACTGACGACGCGCGCTCTGCCGCCAAAGTGCCAGGCGTGGTGGACGCCAAAGGCTGGAAATATCAAATCCTGCTGGATTCGAACAAAGAACTCTCCATTGCCGCTAACATCCAATCAGTGCCTTACACTTTCCTGCTCGACCAAAATGGCAATATCGTGTACGAACATATTGGCTATACACCTGGTGACGAGGACGAGCTGGAAGAAAGAATTGCAGCCTTAGCGAAGAAGAAGTAGTCAATTTTGCTCCGCAGGACACCAAACCAGTTGAAGCGGGCAGCTGACACCAGACCTCCGAGGTTTAAAAAAAAGTGACTATACCCATTTACACACGAAACTGTCGAGGTGTTTTCGCGCAGATTTTACGCAGAAAAAAACGCACAGATTCTACACAGATGTTTCTGCGTAAAATCTGTGCAACCGAATCTGTGTAAAATCTGCGCGAAATAAAAATCAACCGCAACGCAAGGTATAACTGGGTATAGTTGCGTTAAAAAAAAACCTCTGAGGGTTTTGACACGGGTTAATCCAAGCCAAGAGGCAATAGCGATGCTACGATCAGTTTGTTGGACAATACCAAATTCCCAGCCTCAAGCACCACATAATACAACCCTGATGGCAGGCTGCTGATATTTGCTTGCTGGTATGTTTGTCCTGTTGCCACAGGCAATTCAAGTCGAAGCAAACCGGTTAAATCAAATATCCGAACGCGGCCATCTGCCGGCGCCGGGGTTTTCCATTCAAAGTTTGTAAATAAGCTTGCGGGATTTGGCCGTATCCTCAAGGCATCCTTTGTCAGCAGCCATTCGCTTGGGATGCCACGTACCACCTCGGTTCCCACAGTGTTTGTTCGAATTGGGTCGTTAAAATCAAAATAGATATCGCAGAAGTTTCGAACCACTGTGCCGATCGGCAGGTTCTTTTTGGGGTTTAGGGTAAATTTCACAAACCCGTGACTGTTGGCCTCATCGCTTGTCGAATCCGGCAAATTGATGTTTTCAAAAACAAACTCCACAACGCGGCTGCCCCGAAGTGTCCAGGTACAGGGATGGCTCGCCGCTGCAAAACGGAAAGTGGAAGGGTCAACCATGCTCTCCAGCGTATCAATGATGCGCACGATCTCTGCCGGGAAATTACCCGTATTTTGGAACCGGATGCTGTATTCAAAAGGAAATCCGTCCGCGATCATGGCCGGCGTGATAAATGCCGGGGTCACCTGTTTGTCGTTCGGATCGTAAGAGCCTACCACACCGGTATTAAGTTTGTAGAAATTATTGCTTGGGAACAAATCGACCGCCAGGGGCAAGATGGATGCCTCCAATGCCAGTGGCGTCCCCAATATGGCGCCAACAGGCGTTTTTATTTCAATTTGAATATTGCGCGTTTGCCCGGCCAGCAGCTCACCGATATCCCAGGAGATGTTGTTCCCGCTTATGCTGGATGGGTTGAGCGTCGAAACCACATATTGAAGCAACGCTGGGAGCGTCAGGTTTACCTGTACATCCGACACGGGTTGCAGCCCAATATTCTGACAAACAATCGTCATCCAGGTGCTAAAGCCCGGTCGAAAAATGGTGTTATTGAGGGTGACCTTCAAATCATAACCATCGGGCAAAGGGAACAAGCCAAAGTCATAACCGGCGGACACCCCTTGTTGTACCTTTCGAAAATCAGGTTTTACCGTGATGCCGGGCAGTGGCGCCACAGCGCGAACGGTGTCGCCAACCATCAGGTTTTGAAGGGAATATTGCCCATTGATGTTTGAGCTGGAAACTTGCCCGCTGGAACTCTTCAGCACCGCACCTGACGCAAATGGCTGTTCTCCGGGATCCTTCAATCCGTTGTCGTTTGCATCCCAGTAAACAGTGCCCGTAATGGTGCCAGAATTGGGTGGCGAAACAATAACCACTTGCTGCACAACGCTGTCACAGCCATAAAAACTCAACAGCGTCGTGATGAGATTGAACGTACCGCTGGTAGTAATATCGATACTTCCGTCTTGCATCCAATCGTATGGAAGCTGGTTAAAAGGCAGTGTCAGCGGCGGCAAAAAGGTTGGTGGAATCGGTTGTACAATGACATTTCGACAAGAGGCCGCCGTTTCCGGGCTACAAGCATTCCCCACTGACACACAAATCGGCCCGCTGTTAGTTCCAAAAGTGACGCTAACGGTATTGCCGCCAACACCGGGCAGCAATTCATCATTCGACAAACCATTGATGCTCGCACCCGCCGGGGCGGTCCAGTGATAGTATGAAGCTCCCGAAACAGGGCTTACCGTATATGTTTGGGAAGCGGCATTGCAGGAATAGGAGCCAGGTCCTTGCGGGATACCCGGGGGTGCTGTAATCACGGCGCCAACAGCACCGTTTATTACATTGATTTGGTAGTCGCAAACATCCGACAGCCAGCCATCGATCAACAGGTAATAGACACGTCCCGGAACAAAGCCACTGGAAGAAATGACCATCGTTTGGTTGCCAGTTCCAGACGCGCCCGGATTGCAGGCAATGACGCTGTTATCGTT
>CAYVPM010000387.1:0-4470 GCA_964453475.1 uncultured Saprospiraceae bacterium
TTTTTTTCTTTTTGAATCCTTTTTTATCATAGATTGGCTTTAGGCGCAAGGTTGGCGTCAGCAGGCAGTTGGCGCGCTGGAACACTTTGTCAATGGACTCCGGGTTGCGTTCGTATTGCTCCGGGAGTTGCCCGCCGTGCAGCGTCAGCACCAATTGTTTATTTCTGATCCTGGCAATTCGGCTCACGATTGGCAGTATCGTGCGAATGTTGCCGCTAAAAACATCTGCGCAGACAAGCCGGGAACGGGTGGTCAAAATGGCAAACAGCATTTCGGCCGCGCGGAAAAGCTTGGGCTCCTGGGAGGAGACGCGTCTCGCCTTGATACCAGCCTTGTTCAAGTGTGCAGCAATGATTTCACTCGGGCCGATGGTGCCGCGTTTGGCGGAGAGGTAGTTGCCGAGAAAGAGCACCTTAAAGTCAGGCTTTTGATTCTGTTGCTTCACGCAGGGTTATTTTTCGGAATGCCGTTCTTTCGAATTTTTTTAAAAAGTCGAATTGGGCTTCCAGAAACATCAAAACTGCCATCACAAATAAAAAGAGCGCGCCGCCATTATCGATGGAGAGTAGGGTCAGGGTAAAGACAAATGCCATGCCCGTCAAGGAACGCGTATAGGCGCGCATGGCTTCAGGCATCGCTTTCAAGCGCGCATAGCCTAATATTTGCAAGAATTTCCGCCAAAACAGGATTACCCCGAATATGGCCAACACACCTCCCCCGACAATAAAGCTGAGAAACTGGTTGTGCATGTTTAACTCCATGTAGTCCACCATCATCCGTGTATTGACAAATCCCCGGCCAACGGGCGATTCAAGGAAAAATGGGATGAAATGCTGATAAATATACAACCTGCTAATATTGCTAGAATGTTGGTATGCTTGGTCATGGATGTCGAAGCGCGTATTCAGGAAATTATAGCTGTCCAGAAAATCAACAGAAGCGATGAAAAATGCAAAAAAGAAAAGGCCAGCCAAAATCAGGTATATCAACTTTACCTTTCGATCTTGCAGAATTAGCCAGGCTGCCGACGCAATGGCCATAATCAAATTACTCCTGCTCTCTATCAAAAGGCAACAAACCGCCCCAATGCCAATAAGCATATAGCCTACATTGCGAAGCGTTCCCGGATAATCGTACAACCGACTGGCCAGGTATATTGCCGCCACGGTAACGTTCATGCCTGCAATATGGTGGTTTACGGACCTATCGGTGAAAAACAGGGTAGTATAAGAGATAAAATTACCGCTCAATATGGTTTTTCCCAAAATATACTGCACCCAGTAGGCGAAGAACCCGACCATAAACAGGTCAATCATACGCAGCAACTTCAAGTTGTACATCCTGAAGGCTTGCGCCAGGCCCAATGCCCCGATCAACAATACAATTTTTCCGGCTGAGTTCGATAAGTTTTCTACCACCTGGTTGGATAGAAAACCGCCGATGACCGAGCCCAGGTAAATGATGAGCAAGCCATAAAATATATGCGATTTTTTAGGCGGGCAAAGCCACAAGCAGATAGTGCCAAAAATGACCAGGCAAAGCCCGCCCAAACTCAATGGTATTCCCGGAACAGCGAACAAAAATGATTTCACATTTACGATCTCAACGAAAAATGGGATCAACAGGAACAAGAGCAATACTGGTCCCTTTTGCCTCGATCCTGTTCTTGGCCGCCTTTCTGAAGTTATGGGAATCGTTTGCAAATACTGTATGCTTTTCTAGGCAACATGATGGTTGCCATGTTTTGTCAAGGCTTCGCTCAATTGTACTGCTGCTGCCTCTACACTGAACTTTTGGACATATTGGTGCAAGCGCTCCACCTGTTTCCAGCGCTCCGTATCATTGTGTTGCAGGAAAATGATTTTCTCCGCGATGTCAATGGCCGACTTTTTTTCAATGAAACACACCATCGATTCATCCACAAGCCCCGGAATACCGCCTACTTTGGTGCAAAGCACAGGCAGTGAAAAGGCCCCCGCTTCCCAAATACAGTGCGGGAATCCTTCGTGGTAGGAAGGCAGCACCAGGAAATCAGCTTCCCGGTAAAATGCAAACAGTTTTTCACCAAATGTGACAAAACCCTCCCAGCTTATGCTTTTGGCTACGCCATGCTCCTTTGCACGTACTTCCAAAGATGACCGGTACGCTGCTTGAACATTCCCGACAATGCGCAGCTTGTAAGCATGGCTACCGCCCTGGCTCAAGGCGCCCAAAGCTAGAATTAACTCTTCAATGCCTTTGTCCTGCACGACCCTTCCACAGAACAAAAGCTGTGTCGGACTGCCAATTTCCTTCAAACAAAGGGGTTGTACTTGTGTTTGGCTCAGGGTATTGGTGGGGATAAATTCGGCATCCCGGCCACTGAAAAGCTTTATCTCCTTGTTCAAATTGGGGGAGTTTGCCATTAGGATGCCATCCCGACATATGTTTTTGTACTCCCAAAGCCTGACATGCCCCAGTACCCAGGATAAAACCCTGGAAATGCCGGTTCCGAGCGCAGGCCGACTTTCTAATATACTCCCCACCAGCAAAAACGCTTTGCGCTGCACCTGGCAAGCCTGCCAAACTGCCCACTGTCGCGGTGTGATGCCCCGAACCAGCAGCATATCGTAGCCTGGCGACACCCGTTGGCAAACCGACCTGATTTGTTTTTTTCGTTGAAAATAATCCCATCGTTTGCCGCCAAGTGGCAATGGATAAAATTTGATGTTTGGCGCATTTACCAGGGTATCTTGAACAGGCGTTCGGTTTTTCGTTTCAGGTAAAAGCAGCCCGATTTCTTCAAAATGGGGCGCCAAGACATTGACCCAACAGCCGATAAAGGACTGGGTGTAGATACCCTCACCATCTTGAAAGGCGGGGGCGTGGTGGTGTATCAAAAGTTTCAAGCCTGCTTAGGCAACTGTCTTGTACAGATAATAAATGGCGCCAGTTATGGGCGAAAGCAATAATAAGAACGGAACAGCCCAGCATTTTGGTTGCCGAAACATAAGGCCAGGATAAGCTGAAAGGCCAAAACACCAGGCCCTGAAGCCAAGCAAGGTTTTGCCCCGGATCAGGTGACTCACCACATTGTCGAGGCACCAATACCGGGTGAAGTTGCGCTGGACTGCTGCTTTTGTCATGCCTATGGCCGCCAGATCCTGGTCGCTGTACGATTGGGAAAGCAGGTATTTGTCGCAATACAACTTGATGTGGCTGTTTAACTGGGAATAAAAATTGGCCCCGTGCACTCGGTATTGGAATAACGGCGTTTTGATGAAAAGCACCCTGGGGTTTTGCAGCATCAGTTTTTGTGAGAACTGCGCATCCGGGATGATGCTCATCACGCTGCGATAGCCGCCTGCATTTTCGTACAAACGGCGCGAATAACAGGTGCTTACAAATTTTCCGATATTGGTCATGGAACCCTGCAAAACGGTTTTTAGCAGGTCGAGACCCAGGTAGACTTCCAGGGCTGCATTTTTTTCAATTGCTTTCAAACCAAGGTTGTGCAGTACCTTTTTTAAGCTTTGTGCAAAAGCCTCTTTTTTGCCATTAATGCTGCCTTGCCCGTCGATGATATCGATATCTGAGGATAAAACCAGTTCTTCCTTAAATTTTTCATGCTCCAATATCAAGGCAGCATAAGTTTCCAGTGCTCCAGGCTTCATCACATCATCTGATGATAACAAGATCATGTAATCCCCGACAGCTGATTCTGTAGCGCGATCGAGGTTGGGCGCAAAACCGAGGTTTACCGGATTACGAATGATGCGGATGCGCGGGTCAGCGAGTGCTTCTACCACTGCCACCGAGTTGTCTCTGGAATTATTGTCGGCCACGATGATCTCAAAATGCTGCCATGACTGTTCCAATACGCTTTGCACGGTAATGCCGATGTATTGGGCGTAGTTATAATTCGGTATGCATACCGAGAAAAATGGATATGGTCGACTCACACCTGTTTCAAGTAAGCTTCAAAGGCATTTTTTGCTTCCGGTGTACCCATGTCCCACATTGATTTGGCTTTGGAAATCAATATTTTATGACCTGAATCTATCATTTTTTGATATACAGGTATAACGAAAAACTCCCCGCGCACGCGTTCGTTTTCTTGCACCATCGCTTCGCCGAAGCGCACCAAATCCCGGCCCCTTGAGAAGTAGTAAAGTCCGTTGCTGGCATGGTCAGAAATCCGCTCCTTTTCCGCAACCTGCACGACGCGGCCACTCTGATTGGTCCGGGCAAAACTCCACTGGGTGCCTGGCAGGTCGATAACAGAGATAATGCCGGCACAATCGGGGGGACGGGCATCAATATCGACCTGGAGATCACTTTGGATAAAGGTGTCGGAAGCGGCAATCAGAAGCGCCTCCTCGAAATTGATCAGGTGCCTGGCCGCCAGAACGGTACAAAGCTGACCTTCGGTCGGGTTTGGGATGCACACAACATGGATACGTTTGCCGCCCAATTTGCCCTCCAGGTGCC
>CAYVPM010000388.1:0-4468 GCA_964453475.1 uncultured Saprospiraceae bacterium
GTTATATTTTTTTATCACTGTTCTATGTAGAGCAGATCGTGCTAACCAGTTACAAAAATTCAGATATTTATATTCAAAGGAGAAATTTTATGAACGATTCGGACATTCCTAAAATAGAATATCTTGGTGTCATTCCTTCGGAAATTCAGAGCGAAGGTCGAACAAGAATGGTTTACCGTTCACGAATAACGTTACCCGACCTGCCGCCTTTCCTGATTGAAGAGTTGCCAGAAGTTCACCAGCAGAAGTTGCGAGAGCATTTACAGTATCTTCAAAAACAATATCCCGAATCATTTTTGGAGGCAAATCAGAATGGCGGGAAATGGTTTTCTGACAAATATCTTCAAGAACGGCTTGCGCAAATTGAAGAAATTCGTCAAAAGGCATTATCAGGCTCGCTATTCCATTGATTTTTGGGGATAGATGTTTGATAATCCCTTTTTGTTTGGTAGAATCTTTCATATTTGAAAATTTTAAGGTCAAGAAAAAATTTCCATCAGAACCTTTTCGTCCTTCATAAGTTCATTCAAAGGTTTCAAGGTGTTGTATTTTTCCTTTGCGACTTTGAAAGATTTGGTTGCTTCTAATTGACCGTTCAACGCGTTAACCTTTTGCCCTGTTATTGAGTTCATTTCGTGTTCGCTGGTGAACTTTTTTATTTCATCTTTTACCTTTTGGATATGGGAAGTAAATTGCTCTAAACTGCCATCATTTACGACCTCAATTAACAAGGCATATTTCTCTTTTGACAGGTTAAGAAATTCAATTTGCTTATCCTTTGTTTTCTGAAAGGAAACATCTTGTTGTTCATCGCCTAATTTGGCTTCTAATAAAACGATGTTGCGCAACAAGGTCTGAACCTCATTTGTAGGCTCAAAGCCTTCCAGAAACGAAATTAGGGTGTCTGACATGGTTAAAAACAGTTTATAGTTGGAACAAAAGTAAGCACCAAAAACAAAAAAGCCGCAATTTTCGTGCGGCTCATTTATCAAGGTTGACAAGTTGAAGTTAGTTCTTTATATCTTATCCGTCTTTTGTCGCTGCCTTTTACCAGTTCAACAAATTGGATAACGTTGCCTTCATTCCGTCCGTTGTAACGGGTTTCAAATTCGGCGCAGTAACGGTGAAGGTGTTGAGGTGAAACGTAGTGATAAATTCCAACCACGCCACGTTTGAACTGGCTCCAAAAGCCTTCAATGTTATTGGTGTGGTTGTCGCCTACGGTTTTGTAACAACCTGCTGTGTGTTTAACCGAAATGTGCTTGTTGAAATGTTTTTCAAGCCCTTTGTAGGATGCGTAAGCATCGGTAATAACAACGGCTTGTGGAGCAACATTTTCAACCATGAGTGTGTGTAAGGTAGCGGCACTTGTATCAGGGACTACGCAAGTTTTGATTTTTCCGTTGCGTTGCAACATTCCAACGACAGCCGTCTTGTCAACATGGGCGCGTCCTTGTGAGTTGGCTACTTTTTTGTTTGAGTGACGGTTTTTATTCTTGCCGCCTACAAATGTTTCATCGGCTTCAACAGTGCCTTCCAATAGTTCGGGAGAAACGTTTGTGAGCATGGTGCGGATGCGATGGTTGACGAACCAAGCGGTTTTTTGAGAAACGCCGATACGGGTAGCGAGTTCAACGGAACTAATCCCTTTCTTTGAGGTAGAAATTTCGTAGGCTGCTTGAAACCACTTGCGAAGTTCTACCTTTGAACCTTCAAAGATGCTACCAGTACGAACAGTGAATGGAAGTTTGCAACCGCGTTCGCTGCAACGGTAGGAAGGAATGTCTTGAAACTTTCCACGAGCCTTTACAATGTAAGGTGCTTTTGCAGAAGCACAATGAGGGCAAACTGGGGTTCCGTTCCAGCGTTGACCTTCAAGGAAGCGATAACAAGTTTCTTCGTCTTTGAAGTAGTCGTTAAAGTCGTGAATCGTTTTGAAATTGAAGTCCATATCGTTGCGTTTTGTATGGTACAAAATTAGGCGATGTTACACACAATACCAAATTTTTTGAAAGGAAAAATTCAAGTTTTTTGCTTCCTTTGCAATATTTCAAATGTCCTCTTAAACAAAGACAAGAATTTTAATAAATCATGGGTCTGTTCCAAAAATCTGTTCTGAATAAGTATTTAAAAGGTATTGACGAAATGAAAGTCAATGAGGCGTGGGAAAGGTTTAAGAGCCACTTCCACAATTCTGCTATACAGGAAAACATACGGAGGTCAAAAGAAGAACAGCATCAGGGAGAATTCCTTATTGATTTGTTTGTTAAGGTACTTGGTTACATAAATCATCCCTACGAAAATTACAATTTAATAAGGGAACAAAAAAATGTCAAAGATTCAAAAAGTGCTGACGGTGCAATAATTAAGGAAGGTAAAGTTATTGCAGTGATTGAGTTAAAAGGAACGGATACAACTGATTTGGGCAAGATTGAGACACAGGCATTTGGATATAAGAACAATCAACCTGACGCTGTTTATGTAATAACTTCCAATTTTGAGAAACTGAGGTTCTACATTGACAACTCTGTTGATTTTGAAGATTTTAACCTATTTCAATTGACCAAGGATGAATTTCAATTGCTTTGGTTATGTCTGTCAAAAGAAAGTATTTTTCAAGGAACGCCGAAACAGATAAAAAACGAATCACTTGCCGCAGAAGAAGACGTTACAAAAAAACTTTACAAGGATTATTCATCATTTAGGAATGATATTTTTACTGATATTGTAAAGAACAATCCTCAGTATGACAAACTGACTTTATTCAATAAAACCCAAAAACTGCTTGACAGGTTTTTGTTCATCCTCTTTGCGGAAGACAGGTTGTTGTTGCCACCAAATTTGACCAGAACCATCATTAATGAATGGACAGATTTACGCGACAAATACGATGAATATTCGCCCCTTTATGACCGATTTAAGAAAAACTTCGCATACATAAACAAAGGTTCGTCAACTGGCAGAAACGACATTTTTGCATACAATGGTGGACTTTTTGAAGAGGATGAAATCTTAGATTCAATTAAGATTAGTGACGCTGCCCTTTATAGCCATACTTTCAACTTGTGTGGTTACGACTTTGAGAGCGAAGTAAGTGTGAATATACTTGGTCACATATTTGAACATTCTTTGAGTGAAATTGAAGAAATACAAGCTGAGATAGAAGGACAGGTAGTTGAAAAAAGCAAAACCAAACGCAAAAAAGACGGCGTTTTTTACACACCGAAATATATCACCAAATACATAGTTGATAACACTGTTGGAAATCTTTGCAAGGAAAAGAAAGCCGAGTTAGGGATAATTGAAGAAGAGTATGAACAGGAAAGAACTGGTAAGCAAAACAAAGCAAAGGTTAAAATTCTACAAGGCAAATTAGAACAATATCGGAATTGGTTGTTAGAGGTTACAATCTGTGACCCCGCATGCGGTAGCGGTGCATTTTTGAATCAAGCGCTTGAATTCTTGATAACAGAGCATAGCTATATAGATGAATTGCAAGCCAAATTATTTGGAGATAATATCCAGTTTCCGAACATCGAAAATTCAATCCTTGAAAACAATATTTTCGGGGTAGATATAAACGACGAATCCGTAGAAATCGCTAAACTTTCTCTTTGGCTTAGGACTGCACAGAAAGGGAGAAAACTAACGTCTCTAAACAACAATATCAAATGCGGAAATTCACTCATTGCTGACAAATCCGTAGCAGGAGAAAAAGCATTTGACTGGAAAAGTGAATTTCCACAAGTATTTAGTAAAGGTGGGTTTGATGTCATTATTGGCAATCCGCCTTATGTTACTAAACTAAAACCAAAAGAAATTAGTTTTTTTCAAAAAAACTATATTACAATCCAAGGCAAAAAATATGATCTGTTTAGGCTTTTTTATGAAAAAACAATACCGCTTACAAAACATCTTGGAATTCACGGCTTTATTGTTCCTGATGTTATTTTAAACTTGCCACAAGCGTCAATACTTCGTTCTCATATCCTTGATAATTATTCAATAATTAGAATAAATACAATAAGTAATAATCCATTTCAGCAAGTTCAACTTGAACCGGTAATTACGATAATACGGAATGAGAAAAAGCCTTCAAGAGTTGAATATTATGATCTTTCCTTAAACAACCCAATGCGAAATGTGGATTCAGAAAACTGGAAGAAAGGCAATTTTGATTTTAACCTAAAACAGAATAATATTACTGAAAGCCTAATTGAAAAATTAAAATCAAGCCATTTAACAATCAAAGATTTTTCAATTTGGAAAAAAGGGTTAGGAGTTTATTCAAGACAGCATTTATTGCTAAAATTTCCTGAAACAGAGGTTGAGAGAATCATGAGTGAAAGGCCTTGGACACTGAATTATAAAAAAGATGAATGACTATCCGCATATTGTACCCCAACTCTCCCTTCCTGCGACTTCTTGCATAAGTCTTTGATTTTCAATTATTTATGTTTTTTGTGTT
>CAYVPM010000389.1:0-4458 GCA_964453475.1 uncultured Saprospiraceae bacterium
GCACAAGAGAAACACGGCCGCCTTTCCGATGCTGCCGTAAATCGATAAGTACAAAAATGTCGGCAAACACATCGGCACCACCAATTTGCATAAATGAATAAAGATGTGCAGCAATCTGGACAATACGACCGTTTGGTCATTGACCGGCTTGGGCAGCACAATATAAGTGTCACGCACATCGATGAGCACGCCGGTAAAATCGCCCACCAGCGTCATGCACAAAAACACGATGAACATGCTGAAGTACAGGGTGAACTGTGCGATGTAATCATCGCCCAGGTAAAACACTATCAGAAAAGACAGGCCCACGATAAAACTGGTCAGCATGGTCCAGATGGTCGCGTTGCTGATTTCTTTTTCAGTGTTGGTATTTGCCCTGGTCGCCTGGAAAGTATTCGGCCGCCGGTCGTCCATAATGAGTTTATAGGTCAATATGGACTTCAGTTGGGGCATATTAACGCCCCAAAACTGGTAGAGCTTTTGCGGCAAGAGTGCGAGGAATAGGAAAACTTTGTTGAAAGGATTCATAGCGCCGGTTTTTATTGGTCAAATGCAGCCATAAGGTCGTCTGCAGCCTTGTCCATGCCTTCTTTTGCGGTCAATTTGGAAAATATTTGCTCCAGGCTGCGGCTCCCGTCACCTTCTTTCAGGGAGTCGAAGCTGCCATCGGCAACTATTCTGCCATTGTCGATCAGGATGATCCGATCGCTTACTTTTTCGACCACATCCATCATGTGGCTGCAATAGAAGATGGTTTTGCCCTCCTTTGCCAGTTTACTGATAAGCTCTTTCACAATGATCACGCTGTTGGCATCAAGGCCGCTCAGCGGCTCGTCGAAAATAATGGTGTCGGGATTGTGGATCAGGCCACTGGTCAGTAAAACTTTCTGCTTCATGCCCTTGCTGAAAGTGTCCATGCGATTATGGATGTTGTTCAGCAAGCCAAATGCCGTCATCATCTTGACGATCCTGTCCTCACATTGGTCTTGGCCCATGCCGTAAAGGTCGCCCATAAATTTCAGGAATTCCCAGGGAGTAAGCACGTCGTACAATTCTGCCTGCTCCGGGACATAGCCGATGCGGCGCTTTACATCCAACGCGTTGTTTTTGACGTCCGCTCCATTCACCGTGACGCTGCCACTGAAATCAGTGATGAGCCCGCAAAGGATTTTAACAGTGGTGCTTTTTCCGGCGCCGTTTGGGCCGATATAACCGAGTACCTGGCCGGGGAACACCTCCAGGTTGATGTCCTGGAGCACGCGTTTTTGACCGTAGTTTTTCGATAGGTTTCGGATGGTGATGGTGGGTGTAGACATACTGGATTCGTTTTTGTGTACGGCAAAGGTAGGTTGGAATTTCAGTTATTTGCTGCCGGTAAAGGACAGCATGGTTTCAATAATTACCTGTATTTTTCCTTAATGGTTAATCCTTCCCAGTCATCCGTTCGGAACGGACAAGCAGGCAAGCCCTCCCGGTTGAACAGGTTGGCATCGTCCGGCGAATTGGCCCAGGCATACCGCACAGCGGCCGGCTTTTTTCCTTTGGGGTGCCATACGACCACTTGCCCGTCCCGGATTTCTGCTTTGGCGTAATAAAACACCCTGTCCTCCCCGGCAATCTCAAAACCCCTCAAATAGCCAAATTTGTCTTTTGCCATCAGGCCGCTGTCTGTAAAATAAAAACTGATACTTGCCGTAGAATCTTGAAATGCAACCTGTTTGTACATTGGACCATTGAATAAAATGTCATGCCCATAGTCATTTTTCAAAGCAATGGCGGCCAATCTTTTCCCCACATCCTGCTTGTTGCCCGGGTGAATATCCTTGGAATCTCCTATGTCGACAGTGACAACCATGCCCGTCCTGGGCAGGGACAAAGCCATGGTTTGTGCTTCCCGCAATTCAGCCCATTCACTCCCTTCGTTGCTGGTTTGATATTTGCCAAATGCCGCCAGCTGTACAAAGTAAAAAGGCAGCTCTTCTTTCCAACGCTGTCGCCAGTCTTGAATCATCAGCGGAAAGGAATGGCGGTATTGATAGGCCCTGCCCGCATTGCTTTCGCCCTGGTACCACAGCACCCCGCGCAGGGCGTAGGGCACCAAGGGCACTATCATGGCATTGTAAATGCTGGTGCCAACGTTGTTGTTGAAACGGGCAAAAGTATGTGGTTCGGCAAAGGATGGCCTAAGCTTCCAGTCGTCGTCCGCCAAACTTATGTTCAGTGTTTCCGTTTTTACAAACAGGTCAATCTCCGAGCCCATCAACCCTAGCCCGAACCAGGCAGGTTCTATTGTATTGTCCATCTTGACCATGAGTTTGTTCAGCCCTGGTTCCCAGGTGTTGGCGGGGATCAGCAGATTGCGCACGCCTTTCATTAACCCAGCTGAAACCAGGTTGCCGTTGATGTAAATTTCATTAAAACTGAAATTCTCGGCCAAGCCCAAAGTGGTGATTTTGTCCGTCATGTCGGCAGGAATATCAAGCGTTTTTGCCATGAACCCGTTGCCCCGCCAGGCCCAGATGCCCTTCCAGTCCCACTGCCCCAATGGGTCTGCGGATCTCCATCCGGAAAAATCATAAGCAGCTTCGAGGTATTTTTTTTCGTCTTCAAGGCTTGGATTCAAATCCGGATTTCCCAGTAAATTGGCTTTAAGGTTGCGTTCCAGGCGCATGTCAGCCTCATTCCAGGTTTTGGGCATGGTTTCCGCGTAACTGCGCAATTCGTCGGAGCCGAGCATGCCTTCTTTGCTGATCCAGCCTTCAATTTGGGAGCTTCCCCATGACGTGTTGAGCAAGCCGACCGGAACCCCGGTTTTTTCAATTACTTCTTTTGCGAAAAAATACCCGACAGCTGTAAAGTTCTCTACGTTTTCAGGCGTACACAGCACCCATTTTCCCGTATCCAAATCGTCGATGGGTTCCAGGGCTACTTCATGTCCTACCTTGAAATGGCGGATTCGGGGAAATGTGGCGCCTTTGCGCTCCAAAGTGAAGTTATTGGATTGGCTGACCATCCACTCCATATTCGACTGCCCGGAACAGAGCCAGACATCGCCAATCAAAATATCGACCCGCTCCAGGTTGCCGGAGGGCGCCGACACTTTGAGGGAGTAAGGCCCGCCGGCTTCCATGGGGCTAAAATTCACCTTCCATCGGCCTTCCTGATCAGCCATTGTTTTTATGGTCTGTTGTCCAAGAGTGACCTGTAGCGATTCATTGGGATTGGCCCAGCCCCATACTGGAATTTCTTTTTGGCGTTGCAACACGGCGTGGTCGGAAAATAGTTGGGCGAGGCGCAAGGCTCCCCGAACCTCGGTTGGCGTGAGCGACATCTGTGCTGCAAACATTTCAGTATCAGCCTGTTGCAATTCCAGGTCTTTAATCCAAATGTTCCGATACAACACATTGTGGCCCTCGGCTTGCAATTTGAGTCCGCCAGGACTGTCGGTGATGCCCTTGCCTCCATTGTTGCCGCCGTCGATGCCCGAATTGGCGCCACCCCAAACCTGGTTGATGGTTTGGTTGGTGTACACTTTTATCCCGTTGAAATACATGGAGAGCATTGCTTTTTCGACCAGTACCCCATTCTTGAAACGCGCTGCCCTGAACACGATGTCGTAGGCATTCCATTTTCCCATACCATTGTAAGCGTAATAAGGGGAAGGTGTTTCATTGATGACCGCTGCCATGCCATGTGACGTCGTATCCCCGTCGAGCACCTGTATTTCATACCTGTTTTGCAGGTACACGCCGCTGTTGCCGCCTTTGTTGGCCACCAAAAACTCGAGGTGCAGCCGAAAATCACGGAATTTATGTTTCGTGACAATATCGGCTGTGCCGTACCGGCCGCCGGCTGCTGAGGGGTCATTGCTGTTCAGCACCGTGCCGAGGTCAACGGGGTCTTTTACAATTTGCCATTTAATGGGCGGTTTGGCAGCCAGGCGCGGGCCGTTCCAGTAAATCCATTGCTTGTCGAGCATACTTCTGGAGCCGTCAAAATAGACCGTAGCGCCGTTGGGTGCTTTTGCGCCCACGCCAATTTGGGCCTCAAGCCCTGTGATAACGCCCAGGGAAACGAGCAGGAGCAGGGTTTTTAAGATGGTTACTTTATTTTTATGCATGGTTGTCTGTTTTTGTTGAGCACAATGCAGGCGAGTTTCAAGCCCACAACAAGGGCAAGATGGCTATAATTTATCTTTCAGACCTATGTAAAAGCATAAAAGTCTTCCGTGTATTTTTTCGGATTGGTTTGGCAGGCCTTTTCTTCCGGCAATATTTTAAAACAAACAGGCAAAATCACCCCGGTTGTTCAAAAAGTGCCATACATGTCTCACAACTTTTTTGCTACTTTTGGCGCATGAACTTCCTCCTAGCGTTCATACGGCTTTTCCGGTTGCCGAACCTGTTTATGGTCTACCTGACCTTGCACCTGCCATATTGGTTTGTGCTGCGGCCGGCA
>CAYVPM010000390.1:0-4451 GCA_964453475.1 uncultured Saprospiraceae bacterium
TTGACTACAGTGGGGCCGGCGCCTTGAACGGTGACGTTCGCTGGGCATGCCACGGTGGGCAAAGCGGTGTCCTGGGGCTTTACCAGGCCGGGTTCCAATGCGAAAGGCGCATCGTTAAAAGAAGCATCGTAAACGAAAATCGGGGTTGGGTCATTTACAAAATTTAGCGCTGTGGCCGGACCTCCCAATCTTTTAAAGCCTACCTGAAGCAGAATTTCTCCGTCTGGGAATGTCAGGCTGTTGAGCTGCGACCATGCAAAAGTAAATTTACCCTGGCTGATCAAACTCGTGGAATCAAAAGCAATGGAATTAAATGCGGGGTTAATATCTGTAATGTAGGCGTATTCAAGATGCGCCGGGTTCCATTGGAAAGTAAACTGCAGGCCTGCGATGTCGGTGAAATTACGGACGCGCAAAGGCACCAGGAACACGGATGAATTTGCACAGGAGACGCTTACTGTATCGGTTTTCAAGACTACCTGCGCAGATGCTGTTTGTGTCACTGCCCAAGCTGCAAGTATGATTAGGATTAATAAAATTTTTCTCATGGTTCAATTTTTCGAAATCAAAAAAACTGGTTCAATAAACTAAGATTTCGGGTTTCAGGTTTCAAAGTTTCAGGTTTACCCGATTTGAAGTTGCCGTGAAAATGATTTTCAAAATTGACAACAAAATCCGCAAACCTGAAACATGAAACCTGAAACCCATAAAACCTTTAATTAATCAGAATCATCTTTTTCAGGTCGCTGTGGTGCAGCGTTTCCAGTTTATACCAGTAAACACCCGGCGCGCCAAATTCATCCTTGCGGATATTGATGCTGTTGTTACCAGCCGGGTAATCACCTATTATCGTCGTGACCAAACGTCCGTCGGTGCCAAAGATATAAAGCTTGGCGCGACTTGCCTCAGGCAAACGGAAACCGATGGTCGTTTCTGTCGAAAATGGGTTCGGCTGGTTCTGGTACAATTCGAAAGATTTACTTTCTAATAATACGTTCGTTCCAACAGAAGTCACAAACTCGAAGTCGATTCCTTCTTCCTCGCCCTTGATGTTGACGGCCATTGCTTCTGTGATTTCCGAGCTCACGCGCAGCGCGTTTGACAAAGCATTCACATTGTCCAAGGCCTTGAGTTTCAAGGAGAACAACACTTCGTTATCCGCTACGCTAATCTGCTTGTCGCCTACCCATATTGCAGAGAGCAAGCCTTCGTTCACGAAGTTGGTACCGAAGTTGGCCTCGGACAGTCCTGGCAGTACACCCGGAATAATGTCCTCAAGCTGGAACTTGTCCTGATCGAATGCGATGGTCATCTGGTAAGCCTGGCGATTCTTAAAATCGGATGCCTTGAAGGCGACCGTCACGGTTTCGCCCTCCTGGACACTGCGCTCGTTGATGCGGAATTTGAGTGTTTGACTAAAATCTGCACCAGTGTTGCCGGTGAAAGTAGGCATAACGTCGCCGTTCACATCGCCCATGAGTACGCCGATAAAGTCATCGTCAAGAAACGCCGCTGCTATGGCGTTGTGGCTGATGGATGCCGGTGGCGCCGGGTTGAGCGGGTTACCTGCCGGGAACATGTAAGACTTCGGTACAAACTTCCAGTCTGGCGGTGCAGGCGAGAAGTTGAATTGACCGCTGCTCGGTGGGTTGTTCACGATGTAAGCCTGTACGAGGGCGTAGTCGATGATGTTCACCACTTTGTCGCCGTTGATGTCACCTGCCAGCCATTGGTATGGGCTGGTGAAGGGGATTTGAACCGGTGGCGGCGCCGCATGTGCCTGGATAAAGAGCAAGTCGCCCACATTAATCCTGCTGTTCTTGGATGTCGCTACTTTGGTTGGTGTTACCGTCGTATTGGAACCGGAATTGACCAGGAATGAATAATCGGCCAGCGGTAGCGCTGTCAGGTCCACACCCGTTGATGTACCGGTAAGTGCAACATTTACACCGGGTACTGGCAGTCCTGGAGCCTTCCAGGTCATAATATCACCTGCAATCGTTACATCCGCAGTTGCCGCACAGTTGATTCCTGCGACACCATTGTTGAAGTTCAACATGCCGGAAGAAGCAGATACGTTGTTGATGTTCTGCAGGAAGATCAATGCCGGAATGGCAGCGGCGCTGATGTTGCTTGTGGTGCCTACTGCTGCGTTGCTCAACTGAATGGTCAGGTTGAACAGCAAGGTTCCGTTAGGCAGTACCGTACCCGTCTGTATCGGGTTTAGCCAGGTGGCTGAAGTGGCGGTCGTCACCACGTTTGCCAACTGTGGGTTAATGTTGGCGATGCCTGTGATGGTGCCAGCTGCTGCATTGTCAAGCTGGAAACCAACACTGAAGCCCGTCACGTTGATAAAATTGTTCACGGTGACCGGCACGGAGATGATTTGCCCCTGACAACCGTTCACTGTTCCCACATTAACCGTTATTTTCGGCCCGGCCACCACAATGGCCGTGTCGACCGAAATACAACCAGTACTGGTATCCGTAACTGAAATGGTGTAAGTGCCTGCAGCAAGTCCGTTAATGGCGGCAGTAGTAGCGCCTGTATTCCAGGCATAAGTAAAGGAACCGGAGCCACCACCTGCAACAGCAGTTGCCGAACCGTTGTTGGCGCCAAAGAACGTCTCTGTGCTGCCAGTAGCAGCCAGGTTGAAGCCCAGGGTCGAACCCAAGGTAACCTGAACGTTGACGACACAGAAATTCATGTTTCCATAAATGTCGATCACCCGCAGGGTATCGCGATTAATGCCCAGGTCGCCACAATCAAAATCGGTGGTGCTCAGGAACATGGTATCGATGCCGCAGTTGTCGTTGCTGTTCTGGTTGATGTCATCAGCGTCGATGCTGACCTGTCCGTTAGAGCCGAGTGAAACGATCAGGTTGTCGATACATTTTGCAATGGGCAAGCTGTTGTCGACAATGTTGATCGTCAGGGTATCTATCCCTTCGTTTCCGCAAGGGTCGGTGACGCTGAAAATAACCTTTGTTGTACCCACAGGGTAGTTGCCACTGATATCCAGCACGTTCGGTGTGATTGGATTGACCAAAGGCGGCTCAAAATTGATGTAATTAACGGTACATTCGACCAAAGGCGCACACTCGTTGAATACCCCTTGGGTGCCCAGGTTGTACACAATCGGCACCGTACAGTTGGTGGTAGGCAATGCATTGGCCGACATCTGGTTGATCGTCTTGTTTGGCGGCAGGAAGAAATGCGGTGCAAGGGTATCCTGTACCGTCAATACCTGCGTGTGCACGGTCGTGTTGCCACATTTGTCCGTAGCCGTCCAGGTACGGATCACTTTGTAATCGTATTTTCCGCAAACCCCGACAGAATCTGTCTTAACCTCTACGAGGTCGATATCGATTAAGGCATCGGGCGTGCAGTTGTCAATCGCCGACACTACCGGGGCTATATCGTCTTCAAAACAAGTGATGGTATCGTTTTGTGGCAGCGGCGTGTTGAACTTCGGCGCTTTGGTATCCACGACCTGAATGAGCTGTGTGCAGGTGCTGATGTTACCTGCCAGGTCCTCCGCTTTCCAGGTGCGCACTACGCCTGGGCAAAGATGTGCCACAATGTTGACCGGAACATCTGAATACGACGTATCCACATTGCTCGGGCAATTGTCCACAGCCCCGGCGATACCCAACAATGGGTTTTGGAAGGGGTCGAGGTTGGTGCCGCACTCAACGGTACGGTTTGGCGGGCAAGTGATGGTAGGCGTAACGTTATCCTGTACCACAACATTTGTTTCACAGATGGAGTGGTTGCCAGCGGCATCTGTTACGATCAATATGATCGGGTATTGGGTGTCATTGTCTGCTTGGTCGCAATTAAACACCAATTGAGCAGCAGGGTCGCCAATGGTGTCGCCGTTGACAGACACCAATTCCTGTACCTGGAAGCTCAATGGGAATACGCAATTGTCAAAGCTGTTGTTGTTCACCAGATTTGGCGTTACAATAACCTGGCCGTTGAGGTTGAGCGCGATGGAGATGCCGTTGATACAAACCGCTGTTGGCGGCGTAGCATCTTTGACCACAACAGTTACCGCATGCGTTGAACTGTTGCCGCAAGGATCGGTGGCCGTAAACGTGACCGTATGTGTGCCGACATTGTATGTACCGCTTGCGCAGGCATTTGTCGGGCCACAACCAGCATTATAGGTCATACCTGGGCCGCTTATTGTATGCTGGAAATTCAGGTTAGGGAATGCGGTACAAGCGTCGGTCACCCAGGAAGCAACAGCTTGCAGGGAAACAGTTGCGCTGCAAACCGTACCAACAGGCAGCGTTGAGGCCATTTGCATGGTCGGCGCCGCCGGTTGCCATACAGGAGCTTTGGTATCCTTGATGATGATATCCTGTGTGATGGTGACAGGCGGGGTATTGTTGTCTGTAACAGACCAGGTACGGATAAACGACTTGGTTGCCTGCACACCACAG
>CAYVPM010000391.1:0-4450 GCA_964453475.1 uncultured Saprospiraceae bacterium
GGTTTGTAATCAATTCAAAATCAGCCGAATCAATCATAACCAATCACAAAAATCAAACGAATCATAGTATACATTTGCACATGAAATATTTGCACCTCCCGATCCTTGCCTTGCTGCTCTTTTTTTCCTGCAAAAAAAGCAGTCCAGGCGGCGCGGCTTTTACCGAAATACCCCGCAGCCGCAGCAACATCGACTTCCGCAACCTCCTCATTGAAAAAGAAACCTTCAATATTTTCAAGTATCAATACTTCTACAACGGCGGCGGCACAGCGGTGGGCGATTTCAACAACGACGGGCTGATCGACATTGTTTTCACCGGAAACATGGTCAAAAACCGCCTGTACCTGAACCAGGGCGACTTTGAGTTCAAGGACGCAACGCTGGCATCGGGCATCGCTGAAAAAGAAGGCTGGTGCACAGGCGCTACCCCCATCGACATCAATCAGGACGGCTGGCTCGACCTGTACATCTGCCGGGCGGGCTACCCCTTCGACAATTTGCGCAGCAATCTGCTGTTCATCAACCAGGGCGCAACTGCAGATAAAAGCGTGAAATTCGTAGAAAAAGCCGCTGAATACGGCCTCGCCGATCTTGGGCACGCCACCCAGGCTTCTTTTTTCGACTACGACAAAGACGGCGACCTCGACCTGTTTCTGATCAACCACTCTACCGTGGAATATTCCCGCGGATCACTGGATATCTATTCGATCAAAGGGAAAAAGAATCCTGATTTTACCAACAAGCTTTTTAGAAACGACCCCACCCCCCAAGGCCCGCACTTCAGCAACGTGACAGAGCCAGCAGGGATTACCTCCAACGTACTCACTTTCAGCCTTGGCCTCAATACCTGCGATATCAACCTGGACGGCTGGCCCGACATCTTTGTCTCCAACGATTTCAACGAGCCGGACTACCTTTTTATCAACCAAAAAGACGGCACCTTCAAGGAGGAATTGACCGCCCGCATGGACCATACTTCCCTGTTTTCAATGGGCTGCGACCTGGCAGATTTTAACGGCGACGGCTTGCCCGACCTGATAAGCCTCGACATGCTGCCCGAAGGCAACCACCTGCAAAAAATGCACTCCGGCGCGGATAATTTCGAGAAAGTGTACACCATGATGCGCAACGGTTTTTACAAACAATACAGCCGCAACATGCTTCAACTGAACAATGGCGACGGCAGCTTTTCGGAAATCGGGCAGTTGGCCGGGGTGTCGAACACTGATTGGAGCTGGGCTTCCCTGTTTTTTGATTTCGACAACGACGGGGCCCGCGACCTGTTCATCAGCAATGGCTACCCGCGCGACCACACCAACATGGATTTCCTGAAATTCACCGCCGATGAGGTCGTTCGCATACAGAAAGGAGAACAAAACATTGGTTTCCAGGAGTATTTGAAAAAAATGCCGCCGATCATGGAGCCCAATTACTTCTACAAAAACGAGGGCGGGCTGCGCTTCAGCAACCAAACAACAGCCTGGGGCCTGAACAAACCCCTGGTGACCCAAAGCGCCGCCTGGGCCGACCTCGACAACGATGGCGACCTCGATCTGGTGCTCAACAACACCAACGATTACGCCAATGTGCTGGAGAACAATGCCGACAAAAACCCGCAAAACCACTGGTTGCGGCTGCAACTTCAAGGCTCCAAAGGCAATCCCTGGGGCATTGGCGCCAAAGTATGGGCCTACGCTGCGGGCAGCGTCGTGTATGTAGAACAAAACCCCGTGCGCGGCTTCCAGTCGTCCGTCGATCCCGTGCTGTCATTGGGATTGGGCCATGCGGGGCAATTGGATTCACTGGTGCTGGTTTGGCCGACCGACGAAAAACAGGTGTTGAAAAACGTGGCCAGTAATCAGACACTTGTCCTGAAAATGGAGGACGCACAGGAACGTTGGGTTTTTGCGCCAAAAGAACCTGCGGCCTTGTTTGAGGAAACGCCCGGCGCCATCCCGTTCCAGCACCGGGAAAATGAAAACAACGACCTTAAAAAACAAAGCCTGATGCCCTGGTTCTATTCGCGGCAAGGGCCAGCCCTGGCCATTGGCGATGTGAACGGCGACGGCCTGGAAGATGTTTTTTTAGGTGGGGCAAAGGATCAAGCCAGTGCATTGTTCCTGCAAGCGCCAAGCGGCAGGTTTGTTCAAAAACCGCAGGCAAGTTTTGCCGCAGATGCCGGCGCAGAAGCCGTTGATGCCTGCTTTTTCGACGCGGATGGCGACGGCGACCCGGAT
This sequence comes from uncultured Saprospiraceae bacterium, assembly GCA_964453475.1. Lineage (GTDB taxonomy): Bacteria > Bacteroidota > Bacteroidia > Chitinophagales > Saprospiraceae > M3007. The sequence continues at coordinate 2,238 of CAYVPM010000391.1, forward strand.
TTGTACGTTTGTTCCGGCGGCTATGAATTTGAACCTGGAAGCCCTTTGCTGCAAGATAAATTGTACCGCAACGACGGGCGCGGCAATTTTTCAGCCGATGAACAAAGTCTGCCCAAACCTGCCTTTCCAGGTACATGCGTGCGCCCTGCCGATGTGGACGGCGACGGTGATCTGGATTTGTTTGTCGGCGGCGGCGTATTGCCGGGAAATTACCCTAAAACAGCGCCCAGCGCCCTGTGGCTGAATGATGGCAAGGGCAAATTTTCCGCGTATCAGGAATTCCCGGCGGCCACAGACGCGCTCTGGATGGATGAAAATGGCGATAAGCTCCCGGACCTGATCCTGGCAGCGGAATGGTCGCCCATCATGGTTTTTGAAAACAAAAAAGGCCGATTGGAGCAGGATAAAGGCAGGTATATGCCTTTTAACACCACTGGATTGTGGTGCGCACTCCATGCTGCCGACCTCGACGGCGATGGCGACCAGGATCTGATTGCCGGAAACCTGGGCCTTAATACCCAAATGAAGGCCAGCGAAACCGAAGCGCTCGACATGTGGTACGACGATTTCGACCGCAACGGCAGCATAGATCCTTTGATGTTTTATTATGTGCAAGGGAAGTCGTACCCGCTGGCCTCCATGGAAGATTTGACGGGTCAGCTGCCTTTCCTGCGCAAAAAGTTCAACTATTTCAAAGACTACGCCGACGCACAAGTAGGGGATGTGCTGTTGCCGGCACAGATGACTGCGGCCACACATGCCCAGGCAGCCAACCTGCAAACGCTGTGGTTGGAAAACAAAAACGGCGTGTTTGAAAAAAGACAGCTGCCCATTCAGGCCCAGTTCGCCCCCGTTCAGGCCATTGCGGCCCTTGATGCCAATGGCGATGGCAATATGGACATTGTGTTGGCAGGCAACCGCACGCATGCCCGCGTGAAGCTTGGCAGCCTCGATGGTAACCACGGGCAATTGTTTTTGGGCGATGGGAAAGGCGGTTTTGTATATGCCTCACAGCGAGAGTCGGCCTTTAAGGTGACCGGCGATGTGCGGGCATTGGGAATGCTGAAAATCAATGGAAAAACGGGTCTGGTGTTTTGCGTGAACAACAGTATGCCTAACGTATATTTATGCAGGAATTAGGGCGCTGGATTGGATTCCAATACAAGGCTTGTCATGATACAGGTACATGATTGATCCTTGACAAGTACGCTTGTGTCCAGCGATTTTACGGGCACAAAACGTCAGCACTCGATTTAAGGATGCATTGGCGTCGTGGGTAATTCGGATGGCAATGATGGGTCGTATTTAACAAGAAAACACCTTGTCACCCTATTTGTCACCCTATGTATTTGTGTAGAAATAGTGTTGCTGGCCCTATCTTAGGGGAGTTTTATAATGAGTTTTATAATTTAATCAGACTTCGGAATTCAAGTATTCCTACCATAATGTCATTACTTAGTTTTGCCTTGTTCCCAACGTTGTAGGTTGGAGTTGGCTATGATTCAGGAGGGTGTGTCTGAAAAATACTCACTAGGCCGAAAAGGCACCGTTTGGAAATTGTGCGGCGTGTATTTATTCAGTAATACGACCTGCTTTTCCAAAATCAAGGTGCATTTGGGCAGAACCTGAAATCTGCTCTTTTCAATTCCGGAAGTATTTTCAGGCACAGCCTACCTCCCATTTTGGATAGTGATTTCTCCGTCGTCCCAATCGTCAAAGCACACATGGATGACTTAATTCTTTTAGTGAAACTAATCCAGGGGTCAAAGTTTAAATCAAAGGCCCACTTGAGTTTATTGCTGGAACCTCAAACCCAAATGCGCAAGCTTTATGATGCGTTGGCTGCTGGAGGGGTTACCAGCGATGAAGAATTGTTGCTGCGCTTCCCAGAGTTCAACAATACAAAGACTGCGCTTGCAACACTCAAAAGCAAGCTGAAAGACAGACTCAGCGAAGCTGTACTATTCCTGGATATTAATGATGGAGATGCTTCAAACAGGCAAAAAGCCTACGTTGACTGCCTGAAGAAGTGGGCAGTAGGCGGCGTGTTGTTATCCAAAAATTACAGACAACTTGGTATTGAAAAACTAGAGCATTTGCTGCGGTATTCGAAGCGATTCGAATTCACAGAAATATCAATTGAAGTATTGCAAGCCCTGCGCTTACAATCGAGCGTCATATACGGCAACGAGCTGCAATATCGAGATTACAGT
>CAYVPM010000392.1:0-4446 GCA_964453475.1 uncultured Saprospiraceae bacterium
GGGGCTTTGCCGTTCACCGGCGCGGCGCTGATGCTGGCGTCTATTTGGCCGAAACATGAAATGGGCTGCCCATCCACCATGAGGGTGATGTTGCCCTGTTTGGTGATGTTCATCTGGACAGAATCGCGACAGCCGTTCTGATCCGTGACGGTGACCTGGTATTCGCCTACGGGCAGCATCGTGCGCAGGCTGTCGATGGCGGCGTTTTCCCACAAAAAAGAATAGGGAGCTGTTCCGTTGCTGACAGAAACAGTGGCGCTTCCGCCGAGCGGGGAGCCGCACTGGATGTTTTGGGTCAGGGGGCTGATTTGGGGGCTAGCGGCGGTGACGATGCTCAGCGTGTCGAACAGCATCCTGCCCCGGGCGTCAGTGACGGTATAGCTGTAGCTGCCCGGCGGCAGGCCGGTGATCTCCGGGCCGTTGCCCGCAGCGGGCATCCATTGATAGGTGTACGGTTCGCAGCCGTTGGCGGGGCTGATGGTTATGGCGCCGCCTGGCGCGCCTGTGCAGGCGGGGAGGATATCCGGAGTAGTGGCGAGTGCAAAGGCGGGGGATTCGTAGGCGCCGATATCGACGGTGGATTCAAGAATTCTTGGTTCTCCATCAAAATCTTGATAAATCCCATTCGAAAGCAGCATGGTGTTATCGCCTGCATTGACTGCCGGAGAACAGGGCTTCAAACGGAAATTATGTGCAGCCGTGTCGACAAATAAGGCATCCGCTGCATAGATGTTCCCTGCCCCACAAAAAACTGGAACCGGAAGGGCCGAACAATCCAGATCCAATAAGTTGTGCGCGAGGTAGAGCGAATCCCAGTTCAGCCGAAATGGGATAATACGCTCTCCACTGGCTGCATCTGTGTTGTTGACGAATATGTTGTTGCGCAATGATGCAATCGGCTGGCCCGAAAAATGGCTTGAGTTGCTGGAAACAATAACCTTGTTATTTATGAACACATTGTTGAATACTTGGGCTGTATCACGGAATCCCATTTGAGTGCTCATTCCAAGGGATAGCACTTGATTCCCATAAGTTGATCCGATTACAATGTTTTTGTATATTAGATTGTTATAAATCAGCAACTTTGAGCCTGGACTAGCAATAACAGATCCTCCTAGCGGACACATTCTGTTGTTGGCCGCAATGTTTCCGGAAATTTCGACATTGTTTCCATATGTACCAATAGCGGCATATCCCCCGAAAAAATTGCCCTGGGAACTAGTATTAGAATTGTTGAAGATTAAATTTTTAATGACTCTTGCAAACCCCCTGCAAGTAATCTGAAGAATCGGTCCGTGACCCGTTAGGTTGTTAATAATTTGGCTGTGGCTAATTATTAGTGTGTCAAGAAATGGCGGCCCATATACTGAAGCTTCTATTGTGATATTCCCCAAATCTCCAGTGTTGCTGTAGCCTTGTGCATTATTGGAAACAATTGAATTAGTAATTTTTATCACAGTTTGATATGCTTGAAATATGTTATCTTCAACATACAACACACTTTGCCTCGTTTCAGAGTAATTTTTTGATATTTCAGTGCTGTCAATGGTGATTTTCAGCGGAAACGTGCCAAATCTAGGCATGTACATAAACCCGCCATAATGGTAGGCAGTGTTTTGGGTAATGACACAATGCTGAAAATTCAGCGTTCCAGTGCCATAGCTGTTGGCATAATATATGCCCCCAGCTTGATAGGAGGCCGAATTTCGCTCAAACCTGCAGTCCCTGAACTCATCGCCCCGGTCAACCTTGATCCCCCCGGTCATAAAGACTGCACCGCCCTGAAAAAGCGACCTGTTGTTGATAAAATTGCAATTGTAGAAAAGGGGCATGCAGTCTGTGCTCCCTTGCCCGTTGATAAAAATAGCCCCGCCTTTTGATTTGGCGACATTGTCCAGAAAGTTGCAGTTCTTGAAAACAGGGAGCGCCTTGCCGTTTTTCGATTCGATATAGACCGCCCCCCCGCTCAAAGCCGGGGAGTTGTTGAAAAAACTGGTATCGCTCACCGCATACCCATGTTGGAACGTTAGCCCGTCAACAAGAGTACTGGTATCCGGATAGGCCAGGTGCAGAATGGTGTAGGCGTTGTCCGTGCTGTCAAGTGGGTTGCCGATGTTGCCGCTTAATACCACATGGTTCGCCAACAAGTTTCTTTGGCCAAGGCTGTTCTCCCCGCCTGAAAAGCCCCCGTAAATCTTTACCCCACTTTTTAGCGCGAAATGTTTGTCGCGATTTGTACCTGTATCAGGCAGGTATTCGCCGGATACGACCCAAATAACGTCTCCGGCTGCTGCGGCAGCACATGCGCTTTGCAGGTCGGTAAAGGCATCAGCCCAGTTCAACCCTGAATTGGCGCCAACTGCCGTCTTGCTCACGTGCCATCTAGTCGACTGGGAAAAAAGGCTGGGAGAAAAAAAGAAAGATATTAAGCTGAACAGGAAAAGCTTGTCCATAGGGAATTGCTTGTTATGTGGTGAATGTATTATTTTCTGCATGACACCCGGATCGGCCAACGTCAGGACCGAAGCCGGATAAGCGGATAAGGCGCTGGTATCGCACCATACGCCTTATCTACTTCATTTTATTTGGTTATGGCATGAGCTTTACAACCCTTTTTTGAATTTTTTGTCCTTCAAATTGAAGTGTAAGGAAATAAATGCCAGGCTGAAGTGTCGAAACCTGATTGATTTCAATCGAGTTTTCACCTGCTTTCAATTCTATCGAGTTTCGCAGATAGTTATGCCCTTTGCTGTCAGCAAGCGAAAGAACGGCTTTGCCAGAGCGTTCCGAAATGATTTTGCCCGAAAGTTTTTCCTGGAATGGGTTAGGCGCTAGATCAAAATGCCATTCTGGGCCTCCCAAAGCGCTTTCTTCATCCCATTCTAGCCTGACATTGAACTCCTCGCCATCCGGCTTGTAAACCAGGGTTTCCAGCACATCGTTTGATGTCCAGCATATCGGGCCTGGGCGTTTAACAGCTTGGTTTTGGGGCTCAAATACCAGCGTGAAAAGGAGTTTGTTCTTTGGGAGATGTGTTTGGCCGTCCAACGGGTGCCAAGCAAAATAAAGCTTTCCATCCTGCTCTTGAGTCCTGCCGAAGTAGGACGCATTGATTTCGGGCAAGTCAGGGTTAATTACCACCTCTTTCAAGGTATACAACGCCGGGTCGAACCGAAAGCCTGCCTGTGCTGCGATCAGGTCAAAGGGGGAGTTTGACCATACGGGCACTTCTATTTTGTCAGCAGCAGCGCTTATAGAGGCCATCTTTGCTTTAAAAAACGGTTTCATTTCAATATCGGCTGAAGGCCTTTGGACGCCACAAACACAAGTTTGGTTGACGTCGCCCACCTTTACTGCAAAAAAAACTTCCGGGTCACTAGACCCGTTTGGCGGTACTGGCAAAATATTGGAATTGGTATAAGGAGGGGCAAGCGGAGGTGATTGAAATGGATAGGTATCATTGAAATACCACCAGGAAGGGGCACTGTTTGGCCCAAAATTGGAATAAATGCCTAAAATACATTTCCTGATTTCAACAATATCGAAGGTTGAAATTGCATTTGTTGGAGCCCCCATTGAACTAATTGCAGCATCGGCAGCAATCAAAGTTTTTGCTCCCAAAAGTGAGCTGATCCCTTGGATGTGCTTTGATATAAGCACTAGATCATAAGTAGTGACCCCGCAAAGGTAATTCGGTACAACAGCCTCGGCGCGCAATTGAAAAGGCGTTTTGCTCTGATCAGGGCAAAAAGAGAACAAGGGCTCACAACCAACGTCATTAAAGGGGTGGTAGCTTGGGTCTGACAAGCTTTCAAGTGTTACTTTATAATAAGGTGCAGGCTCTGTCGTTGAATTTTTGTCGATCAGGACACTGCAGCGCACCTTGGGATCACATGCCGGCCATTGCGCAGGATCAAAAGTTACCCCCAGCGCACAAGTAGAGCCCGCTGCTGTGGCTTCTGCCTGTATCACATAATAACGGACACAATTGGAATTGACAGCAAACGGGATGAGCACTTCTGCCCCGCTGGCCAGGGATATTGGGGTGTTCTGTTCATAATTGTACTCCCAAAAACCTGAAGTTGAGTTGTAGGTTAAAGCCCCACAAGACGAACAGGGCAAAGTGCTCACAACAGTTCCGGGCATGCTGCTACTGCTCAAGTCAAAAGCGAAAAACAATTTCAGAGATGAGAGGTTGAGCGGCCCACCTGCATCATGTGTGAGGGTATAACGTACCCCTGTATTGCAATCGGGGCCGATGTAACGTGTCGGCAAAACTTTGAGTGTATTGGCACAGGCTGCGTATCCCGGAATAGTTAAAGTATTGTTTGCACTGCTCAGCGAACAGATAGTGTAATTTGTGGAACCGCCACCTAGAAGATACGCAACCCTCCCAACTGTCATTGAACAAACAAAAGTAACGCCCTGTGAAAGGTTAAATTGCCC
>CAYVPM010000393.1:0-4440 GCA_964453475.1 uncultured Saprospiraceae bacterium
GTTAGCACAGAAATTTCCAATGCGAGACTTTCATACTGGAGAGGTTGAAGCCTTTTATTTCAATGAACACGGGAAGCGTACCGAAAAAGGAAATGGAGAACTGTTCATTTATACCTACCCTCCGAATGAGGAACGTAAAATCATTGAAAAGCAAAAGGAGATACTCGAAAAGCAAATTGCCCATTGGTTAGGGTTGTTATTCAAAAGGTTTGAAACGCAATTCGAGAATGCCGTGGACAAAAAAGGCTGTGTTGAACACAATCTGAATGAGGTATTGGATTTTGCAACCAATGAAAAGCGAACGGCATCATATTCTTTCCCATCTGAAACCGGGTACTTTATTGCTGGCTCATTGGATGGTTTGTTCTCAGATAAAAACAAAACCGCCGAATGGTATCAAAGAATAATTGTTCGCGGCGAGTTTGAAGCCCATTCTTGCATTCAAGCGAGAGACGAAAGTTGTACTGATCTTCCAGAGTATGTAATGGTACATGTGCTTTTCAAGTTCAGGCTTCTTTTGGAAAAAAAATTGTCTGAAATCGAAGCAAAAACGTTGCCATTAAAGACTAAGTTGGAAAAGCGCTCAACCACACCAAGCACCTTTCAGGCATTCTTTACTGACATTTCAAAAATGGAACGACTTCTAACCGCTGCCGTTTCAATCGGGCTTTTGGTCAAAGATGGTGAGCGGTATGTTTGGGGGGAGACAGAACCCAAAATAGCTGGTGTTTGTGCCTTTTGGTATTCCGCTAAAGATGCCGGTATGATAAAGGCAAAACTCAGGGGCAAGGAGAAAATAATAAATGCAATACGGCTATTTTTAGGAATGGAAAGCCTTTCCAAAGATACCCTTGACAACCGAAATCCTTACCACCCTGACTATTTACGCATAAAGTCTGCACTCGAAAAAAAGCTAAAAGAAAAGTAGCTTGATTTCCAATTAGTTGCGATCCGGGAAATACGGAAAATCCGTATTTCCCGGAAAATCCGGGTGTTACATGCCGCCAACTTTGTCGAAAAGCAAGCAACATTTTCGATATGGAACGCACAATTGTAACAAGCCTTACGCCTGACGAACTTCGTCAAATTGTAGTAGAATCAGTACAGTATTGCCTTAAAGCTGAAAAGCCTGAACGGGAAAACGTACCCGGACAAGCAGCCCCGCCCTATGTCTCAAAAAGAGAAGCCGCACGGCTTTTAGGGCTTTGTGTCTCTTCCGTTGACAATGCCGCAAGACGCGGCGAATTGACCCGGCACTACGTCGGCAAATCAGTTCGCTTTGATCGGGTGCAGGTATTGGCATTGGCAAAAGCACATACCAACCTCAAACAAACCAAATAACGTTCACCATGCCCAAAACAAAACGCCCGAATCCAGGGGAGGAAACGGGCGCAAGGGTTGAAATTCTTAAATCAATGCACAAAGATATAGCCAATTCCACAGCTACACAACAGGCCACTAAAAGCGTTTTAGAAAGCCCTGTTACCTTGCTACTCGGCACCAAACCAACGCCAACGGATTACAGCACGTTAGGCGAAGTCTTCTGCCGGATGCAAACAACCGACACCAAAAAACGGGAAAATGTTTTAACCCTTCGCCAAGTGGCAACCGATGCGAAAAGCACGGGTAATGAAAAACACTACAAAGACCAAAAGGAAAAACTCTTTGGGTTCCTGGTTGGTATTTGGAGCCACCGCGCCGACGCGCCGGAAAACTGCAAAGAGTACATCCCGATTTTGGTTTTGGACTTTGACTATTCAGCCTCATACGAACTGGAGGAGCCGCCTTTCTCAAATGAGCTTTGCCGAGGTGTATTTGAAAAGGTTTGTGCCGATACGCACACCTACGCTGCATTCCTTTCTCCGAGTGGAGGCCTTCGCGTTTTGGTTGTGGCCGATTGTAATTACCACAACCACCGGGAAACATACGCCCGATTAATGGCCTATTATAGCAGTGTTACAGGGCGGCCAATTGTGGCAAAACGAAAGATCGACGGCAAACTAACTGCAAATACCGCGTTAGGAATTGACCCGTCATGTTCTAACGAAAGCCGTTTCTTTTACTTTGTCGAGGGGTTGACACCTGATGAATTTTTCCGAAACGAAAACTACACTGTTTTCCCTTCCCAGGATGCCCTACAATCAACGCAGGGGGCAACCACCACCACAACAGAACAAACAATTCCAAGTGCCGCGCCCAGGCAGAAAACCGCGCCTACACTCACCGAGGCCGACCGTTGGGAGTTGTACGAAAAAATGACTGATGAACGCCACAGCCCGACCGCAAACGCTGGCAGGAATGGCCGTGTGTTTTATTTGGCTCAACTAGCCCATGAACACGGCTTTAATGAATCCGATATTTTGAGCTACTGCGAACAGTTCAAAGAACCGGGCTTTGACACTGAGGAAATTAAAGCCACCGTAAAAAGCGCGGTAAAGCGCACCAACGGCGCAAGATTTACACCAGAGCAACAGGCAAATTACAAAGCTAAAGTTGAGCGGCAACCGAACGAAGCAAAGGCCAAACACAAAAAATCAGATTCAAAAGAGAAAGCCGTTAACGCTTACAACGCAATTGTAGCACACCTGAAAAGCCACCATGAATTTCAAATGGACATTGTGGGCAATGAGTTGGAGCATCGAAAAAAAGGCGCAAGCACTTGGGAGGTATTGAATGAAAACAACCTTTTGCACGAGCTTAGGGGATTAGGTCACAGGGTAACGGACACGCTTTTAATGTCGCTTTTAGGCAGCGATTTTGTACCTCGTTTTGACCCTTTCCTGAACTATTTCAAAGGATTGAAGTACCACCCTGAAGCAGGAAGCCACATTGAACGGCTTGCCTCTTTTGTGGCTTTGAAAGATGAAACCGACCGGGAACTGTTTACACGCACTTTTAAAAAGACGCTTGTAAGGGTTGCCGCTGGAGCCGTTGGCCGTATCCAATTTAATAAACAATGCTTCGTACTGAAAAGCGATCAGAACGACGGCAAAAGCACTTTCATTCGCTGGCTATGCCCGCCCGTATTGGCAAAGTATCGTGCCGATTGGACACGGGATGAAGTAGGCGACAAAGACGGACGCTTTGCCATTGCTCAAAACTTCCTGATAAACCTGGATGAGTTGGCCACCTTTGGGAAAGCGAACATTGAGCAAACAAAGGCCATTATGAGCCTGGACAGTATCAAAGACCGCCCGCCCTATGGAAAACGCCCAATCAGGTTTCCCCGCCGCGCTTCATTTTTCGGCTCAACCAACAAAGACCAATTTCTAACTGATGAAAGCGGTAGCGTCCGTTGGTTGGTGTTTGAAATTGCGGGCATCCAGCACGACAACGGCGGAATGAATGGGTACAATGCCCAAATAGATATAAACGCAGTTTGGGCGGAAGCCTGGCACCTGCTAAACACGGGCGAGGTTGAACCACAAATGACGCGGGAAGAAATTGCAGAAAGCGAAGCGAGGAACAGGCTTTTTCAGGTGACAACGCAAGAAATGGAAATGGTAATGCAGTTTCTTTCAAAGTCCAATAAAGATGCCTTAGGTGCAGAGTTTCTACCCGTCGCAGACATTACGAATTACCTGGCAGGTATTAGCGCCATGCGTTTAAATAGGAATGCGATCGGGGCTGCTTTGAAATACTTAGGTTGGGAGAAAGCCCAACGTTTTGACAAGGTGAAAGGGTACCAGGTATGGGGCTTTTGGTTGGAAAAAGTGGCAACACAACAGACCGACTTTGAATGATTTTTTCTAGAAATTGCAAAAAGTAGTTGCTTAGTTGCTTTTCGATAGCCAAATAATTGAAAACCAAGGAGATAGAATAAGTAACTACCTTAGTTTCTTAGTAGTTGCTTAGTTTCTTTTAGTTTCTTCTTTTTTTTGGTCTTTAAAAAGTGGCAAAAGGCAAGCAGTTAAGCAACTACTAAGAAACTGGCTTCTTACTTAGAGTAAGTATTTGTTTGTCAATGAGTTAAGTTCAAAAAAGCAACTAAGTAACTACTTTTAGAAAAAAACGCAAAAAAATACTCAGAAACAGTCAAAAACGACGGAATGACATCTGTAAAAGTTGTGCCTGTAAATGTCGAAAAAACGTCGAAAAAGCCTTTGTGAAACGGTTGAAAAACGGTTGAAAATAATTCCATTGAAGCCAGTTGCAAACGACGAAAAAACGACGAAAATTGAAAGGAATAGCAGCGGTCGAAACGGCGAAAAAACGGCGAAAACTGGGCAGTTTAAAACTACGAAAAGAGTCCTTTGAAAACGGTGAAAAAACGGTGAAAACAGATCGTTCTAAACGTGGTGAAAACGTGTAGAAATCGTGTGAATGAGTGCGCCAAACTCTGCGTTTTTCGCCACCTTGAAAAACGGTATTTTTGGGGGAAACCAGGTTGAAAATTCGCAACTGGCTGAAATCAAAAAGTGGCTGTATTTACAGTTTTCA
>CAYVPM010000394.1:0-4437 GCA_964453475.1 uncultured Saprospiraceae bacterium
GGTTTCTCCAGGTTCCTGATTTTGAGCACCATCGGATTGTACCCTGTGGAAATAATCTCAGTCATCGAAGGCCCGTTTGGGTCGATCACCTCCTGCAAATCTTCCCCGGCACAAAATGCCTTTCCCGTTCCGGTAATATAAACTGCCCGAATGGCTGCGTCATGCGCACAGGTTTCCAGGGCTTCTAAAATCTCCATGCGCATGTCGTGGTGCATAGAGTTGAACACTTGCGGCCGGTTGAAAGTGATGCGCCCCACAGCGTTTTCGATGGAAAAAAGGATATGGTTCATATGTTTATAAGTTATTAATGTGATAATTAGCTAATTATCACATTAAAAAAATTATCCCATTATAAGCTTTTCCCTTTCCGGCCCCGTTGAAATCATGCTCACAGGTACTTTGAGGTATGTTTCCAGGTCTTTCACGAAAGCCTGGGCGGCTTGGGGCAGGGCCTCAAATGTGCGGACGTCATCGAGAGAGCAGTCCCAACCAGCATAAGATTTATACACGGGCTCTACCGGGGTGTGGCAGAGGTCGAAAGGCAGGTTGTCGGTTTCCTGGCCATTGTATCGGTACTTGGTAGCCGCACACACTTCTTTAAAAGTGTTGAGTACGTCAATTTTAGTGAGGCAAATTTCCGTGACCCCGTTTAGCATGATGGTGTACCGCAGTTGCGGCAGGTCGATCCAGCCGCAGCGCCTCGCCCTGCCGGTAGTGGAACCGAATTCCATGCCCAGTTGCCGCATTTGCTCGCCCGTTTCATTGTCCAGTTCGGTAGGGAATGGGCCGCTGCCCACGCGGGTGCAATAGGCTTTGGAAATGCCGATCACCCGGCCGATTGTTTGTGGCGCTACGCCAAGCCCGATGCAAACCCCGGCAGTGATGGTGTTGCTGGAGGTGACGAAGGGGTAGGTTCCGAAATCGATGTCGAGCATGCTGCCTTGTGCGCCTTCCGCGAGAATTTTTTTTCCGCTGGCAAGCGCCTCATTGATGTAGTATTCGCCGTCGACAAATTGAAGTTCGCGCAGGGTATCGAGGCTGTCAAACCAGGCTTTTTCTGCCGCTTCCAGATCGAAATCCACTTCGGGATATATCTTCAACAGTTCTAAGTGCTTGTTTTTGAGGGCATTGTATTGTTCCTGGAAACTTGGGGCATCTATATCGCCGACGCGCAATCCATTCCGCCCGGTTTTGTCCATGTAGGTTGGTCCGATACCTTTCAGGGTAGAACCAATTTTTGCCTTGCCTTTATGCGCTTCACTGGCTGCATCGAGCCAGCGGTGCGTGGGTAGTATGAGGTGTGCCTTGCGCGACACCAGAAGCCGGCTGTGGAATTTGACATTGCTTTGCTCCAGCGAGCGCAATTCGCGTTGGAACACAACAGGGTCCAACACCACCCCATTGCCGATAAGGTTGATAAGCGATTCCCTGAAAATACCGGAAGGAACGGTGTGCAGCACATATTTGTTGCCGCCGAATTTCAAGGTGTGGCCTGCGTTGGGCCCGCCCTGGAAACGCGCCACGATGTCGTAGCCTTGCGCCAGGTAATCCACAATTTTACCTTTCCCTTCATCGCCCCATTGCAGGCCGAGGATCACGTCTATTTTTTGCATAATTTTATTTTTAAGTACCGCCAACCTTCGGTTGGCGCGTTTTATGTGCCGCCAATCTTCGGTTGGTGCGTTTTATGTGCCGCCAACCTTCGGTTGGCGCGTTTTATGCGCCGCCAACCTTCGGTTGGTGCGTTTTATGTGCCGCCAATCTTCGGTTGGTGCGTTTTATGTACCGCCAACCTTCGGTTGGTGCGTTTTATGTACCGCCAACCTTCGGTTGGCGCGTTTTATGCGCCGCCAATCTTCAGTTGGTGTACCGCGCCAACCTTTGATTGGTGTACCGCGCCAACCGAAGGTTGGCGGCACAGGTTGACGGCACGGCACAAAAGTAGGAAAAGAAAAAGGCGTCCAAAGGAATTCCTACCTTTGCGTTATGATTCGGTCAGCATTATCCGTTTTATTGTTCCTGTTACTGCCTGTTTTTGGTAGTGGCCAGGATGGCAACAACCCTTTTGAATTGGTTCACCGCTTGCCCAAAACGGCTGCCACTGCTGTTGGGGCCGACATTTTTACCAATCCCTTCAATATGGTACCCCACCGGGTTCCCGGTGCGGCGCTTGGTATGGCTGAAAATGCGACAGAAGCATTCAACCCTTTTGCGGTGTTGCCCAGGGGCGGGGGGCTGCCCAATTCAGTGTTGTTTTCGGTATTGCTGGTCATCTTTTGCCTCCTTACATTTTCTGTAGCCTCCAATCGCACATCGGTTGGCAGGGCTTGGGGCGGCTTTTTGAACGACAATTCCCTGAACCTGGCACAACGCGAAGCTTCCGGCCTGGTCGGCAGTACACCATATTATATGTTGTACCTGAATTTTTTGCTCAATGCCGGTGTCTTCATATTTCTGGTGACACGTATTTTTCAAGGCGACAATTTCAATAACCTGGGTTTTTTATTGATTTGTATCGGCGGGGCGTTCTTGGCATTTTTGTCCAAACATGTCATGGTAAATGGCGTAAGTTACATTTTTTCAAAAGAACAAGAAGCACGGCGATACAATTTCCTAATCATCGTTTTCAACTGTGTTTTGGGACTTTTTCTCATCCCGTTTAACTTTTTGATCGCTTTTGCTAGGGATAGCGACTACAGGTCGCTGCTCGCTTTTTGGATGTTGGGTTTGGTGCTGATCTTTTATTTCTATCGGGCTTTGCGGTCAACAAGCATCGGAATCAAATTTTTGAGTAGCAGTCCATTCCACTTTTTGTTATACCTTTGCACCGTAGAAATTGCACCGGTTTTATTTTTGATAAAACTGGGTATCATGCAAAAAACGTAAGCCGAAGCTGCGTTTTACTGAACTAAAATCACAAAAACAGGTCCCGAATGTCTGCAACTGCTGCACCCCTTCAGGAAATTTCCAGACAAAGAGTTCACAATATCCTCATCTCGCAAGCAGCTCCCGCTGTGCTAACGGCGTATGAAGATCTTGAAAACCGATTTGGCGTACGCATCGACTTTGTGCCTTTTGTCACATTGGAAGGGCTCACGGAAAAAGAATACCGGAAGAATCGAGTCTATCCTAACGATTACACGGCAATTGTTTTTACCAGCAAACACGCCATTGATCACTTTTTTCGACTCTGTGGCGAGATGCGGATTAAGATGTCGGAAGAAACAAAGTACTTCTGCGCAACAGAGGCCATCGCCAACTATCTCCAGAAATTCATCGTGTTCCGGAAACGCAAAGTGTTCAACGGCACCAAATCAATACTGGAACTCAAGTCGTACATCCAGCGGAACAAGGAGGAGAAATTCTACCTGCCCTGTAACGAATCGGGCAGCCCTGAAATCATGAAGTTCTTCCGCGACCTAAAAGTGCCCATCCAGGATGCTGTGATGTACCGTACCGTGAACAACGATATCCGGGGTCTAAAAGACATTAAATACGATATCATCGCCTTCTTTTCGGCCCTGGAGATCAATTCCCTGTTCGACCAGTTTCCTGATTTCAAGCAGGAAGACCGACGGATATGCGTTTTTGGCACCAATGCCTTGAAAGCCGTGACGGATCAGGGGATGAAGGTCGATATTCAAGCCGGCACCCCGGAAGCAACTTCCATTGCGGTCGCGCTGGAAAATTATTTGAATCTTTCAAACCTAAGTTGAATGATATAACAAGCCTGCAAACTGCGCTTTTGTGCAAAAAGCCAACGCAGGCAAACATTTATATTCTTTTTTGGAAAGCCTTTATTGAAAAAATTGATTTCCAAACTACATTTGCCGACCCTCTGGATTTGACGCCAAAGGGTCGGTGTTGTTTACCAGCCGTTGCTTTTTCTGCCTTGGTTAAAACGAAGTCAGGAAGGCTGGCAGGTTGCCGGATCGTTGAACAAACCTGCCTTGGTGCAGGCGGGCAAATAAAATCCTTACATTATGTCAAAGTATAAAAGATCAAGCAAAAATCTGAGCACAAAAGACCGGGAAGAAAACCGCAAATTTTTGACCGTTGTTATTATCGCTACCGTCATCCTGATGATCGTCATGTATTTGGCGTTCGCACGGTAAGGCGGTTCTACTGAACTGATGCAGCGCATCTTCAGAAGAGATTTTTTCAAAAAAACAGGCCTTGCACTAATGGCCTACGGGTTTGCATTTCCGAAAATGACCTTTGAAAAATTGTTGACCACCAGCCAGAAATTGCGCAAACCCAAGCGATTGAAGGAAGGCGCCACCGTTGCGCTCATCGCTCCCTGCAGCCCCCCGACAGCAGATAAAATCGCTAAAGCCCTGGCCAACCTCGAAGCTTTGGGGTTCAAGGTTGTGGAAGGGAAAAGCCTCCGTGCAAAGCATGGCCACCTTGCCGGAACCGATGCAGAACGGCTTGACG
>CAYVPM010000395.1:0-4428 GCA_964453475.1 uncultured Saprospiraceae bacterium
TCCAGGTCGAGCACAAGGTCGGGCTGGATGCGTACCCCATATTTGAACAAAACATCCTCAATGTTCAGGGGGTAGTCGCTGGGAACAAAACGGGGCGCGGTGCGCATGCTGTCGAGTCCCGCATTCAGCCTGTCTATCAGCCACATCACACGACCGCCCTGCATCACGTACTGGTCAATTTTAAACTTGTCACGTTCAGAAAACCCCGACTGAGGTTTGGCGACGACGAGCAGTGCGCAATCTTCGGGTTTGATTTGGATAACAGAATCCAGCAAAAGGCGTCCGGTGTCATAAAATGCACCCAGGCTGCGGTTCAGATCGCCCAGCTGGAGTTCGTTCAATTCTCCATGCCCTTTGGTGAAAAGAATCACCGGGCGGCTCGGCGCCTGTAGCTTCTTGATGGCATTGGCAAACTTGTACTCCAGCAGCGATACGGAATTGTTGATCACCTCCTCCGGGTTCAGCGTAGCGGATTCGTTCTCTAGGAGTTTAACGATCACTTGCTTGCTGCCCAGTCGGAAAATCGCAAATGGGTATATTATTTTCTGGGAGGATTCACTCTTGTCAGCCACCCGAAGGTTGACGGGCTGGATGCCCAGCTCTGCCAGGGCTTTGCGGCGACCGTTCACTTCTTCCAGGGTGCCCAGGGCAGGGTCTTCAAACTGATAATCGAGGTAACCCGTTTCAGAGCGGAAATCGTCGAGCATCTCCCTGGTTGCCGTTTGCAGGCGTTTAAATCCTGCGGGAAACTCGCCTTCAAGCAAAATTTGGACATACACCTGGCTTTTCAGCTCCTGCAGCATCGTGCGGGTGGGCGTGGTAAGCGTGAAGCGCTTTTCCTCGGTAAGGTCGAAATGCGTGTAGAAACTATTGGCTAAAATGTTGACAAACAACAAGATACCACAAAACAAGCCGAACTGTAATAGGGACTGTGAACGTTTTGAACGCGTCATGCCTTGATTGGTTTAAGCGGGCAAAAGTACGGCAGTTGGGGCGGAATGGCAAAAGTCCCGCCAACTTTCACGTGCCGCCAACTTTCAGGTGCCGCCAACTTTTAGTTGGCGCGGCAAGTCACGCCATGTACCGCCAACTTTCAGTTGGCGTACAAAGTCACGTACCGCCAACTTTCAGTTGGCGTACAAAGTCACGTACCGCCAACTTTCAGTTGGCGTACTTTGCGGGACAAATTTCAGTTGGCTGCACGTGTGTGGAAATTAAAATTGCCGCGCCAACTGAAAGTTGGCGGTACGTAACCCAAGTTGCCGCGCCAACTGAAAGTTGGCGGTACATGACCCAAGTTGCCGCGCCAACTGAAAGTTGGCGGTACGTGAAAGTTGGCGGTACGTGGCTCAAGTTGCCGCGCCAACTGAAAGTTGACTGGAAATGGCTTGCCGCGCCACATGAAAGTTGGCGGCACCTCAAAGTTGGGGGGACATGGCGAGGTACACCCCGTTGGTCCATCCGAAGCCGTCCTGATTGGGGTATTCCCCTCCCCCGCCGCCGGCGTCCGGGTCAACGACGTTGTATTTTTCCATCATTTTTCCGGTTGCGGCGTAGGTCTTTTCGTTGAGCGCTTTCCAGTTGTGGCTGATTTTTTTGGCCAAAGTCATGTACCCGTAATTCAGGAGCCCTTTGTAGGCCATCCATTGCAGGGGCGCCCAGCCGTTCGGGGCATCCCATTGCTGCCCGGTGTTGCCGAGGGTGGTTTGCAAGCCGCCGGCTTGCAGGAATTTTGCCTCCAGGTGTTGGGCTACGTCCTCTGCTTGTTCCGGCGTGGCTATATTGAAAAACAAAGGATAAACGGCTGCCAACGTCCAGGATTTGGAAGGCAACTTTGTTACGTGGTTGTAATCGAAATAGAAGCCTTGGCCGAGGTGCCAACAGTATTGCTGGATGGCGTTTTTGCGCAGCCGGGCCCGCTCCTTGAATACGTCGGCCGGCACCCGGTCGGGCAGTTGGCGGTACAGGTTGAGCAGTGTTTTTTCCAGGTAATACAACAAGCAGTTCAGGTCGACCGGCACTATATCAACGGTTTGGATGTGCTCCATACTTGCTTCGTCGGCAAACCAGCGGCTGCTGAAATCCCAGCCCGACTCTGCGGCAGCGCGGATGTTGCAATAGACTGTTTCCGGGTCGCGGCCCGATTGTTGGGCAACATGCAAATCTTCTGCATAAGCCTCTGGGCGGGGGCTGGAATTGTCGTCCCAATAGCGGTTGAGGATGTAACCATCGCCAAGGGCCACCACCCGTCGATACGCGTCTGTTTCTTCCAGTTGGTGCTCGCCCGACATCCAAAAAGCGTACTCTTTTTCCAATTGATGCCGGTAATGCATCAAGGTTTCCGGACCCTTTATCTCTGCCAGAAGGTTGACCATGAGCGCAAAAAAGGGCGGCTGGGAGCGGCCCAGGTAATAACTGCGGTTTCCATTGGGGACAAAACCTTGTGTATCAATAAGGTGGGCGAAGTTGTCGACCATATCCTGAATAACATCCGTGCGCCCCGACTCCTTCAAGCCAAGCATGGTGAAATAGCTGTCCCAATAATAAACTTCCCGAAAACGGCCGCCCGGTACGATGTATGGCGCTATGAGTGGGATAATTGATCCGCGCTGAGTGTTGGTTGATGGGTCGCGGAGGAGGTGGTTCCAAAGTTGGTGGAGGTGTTCTTTGATTGGTTTGTTGCTGGAGTTGTAGTCGGTTTTCGGGTCGTCGGGCGGGGTGAAATGGGTTTCTACAAATTTTTTTAGGTCAAAACCAGGCTTGGATTTTTCCTGGGTATAAGCTTCCACAATATCGTCCGGGTCTGATTTTGGGCTGCAATCCACAAAATATTTGGAGTCGGAAAAAATACCGCTTGTTTGCACGGCTTCGTAGAGCGGGGAAAGAGATTCGATGTGGAAGATGCCTTCGTCAGTCATTTTTTAATTGGATAATTCGACAATTTGATAATGTGATAATTCGATAATGTGATAATTCGATAATTATTCAGCATCGGGATTTAGTCAGGCTTTTTGGGGAAAGGGTTGAACTATGCTTTTTGTTTCAATTTTTTGAAGAAATAAAGTCCTACCAGCAAAATTGTGATAGGCACGAGGGAGAAGTAGAAGGCCGTTTGCCCGCCGAATTTTCCAAAAATATTGCCGGTGACAATAGAGCCTGTTGTGCCGCCCAGTGCAGAAAAGATGATGATGAGCCCCGACATAAGGCCGTGCTGATGCTTGGGTAAACTGCTCAATATCAGGGAGTTGATGGCAGGGTAAATGGGCGCCAGGAAAAAGCCGATCAAGGGGAACACAAAGGCGGCCAGGGGCGCGTTGCCCCAGCCGGTGGCCGTATTGCCCGCAGCGCCCGAAGCCAAGGGGATGGCCAGCAGCACCAGTCCGGCCGATAGCAAGAGGCAAGCACTCAACACGGTAAACCAATTAAGCCTTTTCATCACAATACCCGCCAGGCCGCGGCCCAACGCTGTGCCCCCTGCCATGATGCTCGCCATTTCAATGCTCAGGCTGGTGGGCAATTGCAACACCTTGCTGTTGAAGGTCGGCAGCCAGCTCATGATGCTTTGCTCTACCAGCACATAAAAGAATGCGCATATAATGAACACCAGCACCAGCGGCAGCGCCAACAGGCGGAACATTTGGGCAAAATCGCTTTTCGGCGCGTCAACCGCCTCGACTTTCGCCTGCGACTCGTCGAGCCGGGCGCTTAAAAGCAACAAAAATGCCGCCGCCGAAATGGCGCCCAACATCCAGTACACATTGAGCCAGGAGGTGCTTTGCGGGTTGGCATCGTCCACAAAATAGCTGAAAATGAAATAGCCCGCCATAACGCCCACCATAAAAAAAGCTTCGATGAAGTTCATCAGGCTGATATGCTCCTTTTCGTTTTTCGTGACCAGGCCAATGGTGGCCAACACCGAAATCTTTATCAGGGCAAAGCTGGTGCCCACTGCGGCAAACAACAATTTGGTAGACCAAAAACTCGGCACCAGCGGCAACAGGAAACATGCCAGGGACACCGCCAACAATGCCAGCAGCATCGCCCGTTTGTAGCCGATACGGGTGATGTAAGACGACACCAGGAAAGAAGCCCCGGCAATACTCAAATCTTTGAACGCCTCCAACACCGATGCAGCGCCCTCCGACACCCCAAAATTGTTCTGAACCTGAAGAATGACTGTGCCTACACTGTTCAGCAGGATCGCAAAAACGAAATAGTTGAGGAACAGGGACGCTTTGATTTGCCAGTTTTGCATGAGATGCTTTGCTCGTTTGTTAGGTGTGGGTGGGTGTTGACGAGCAAAACTACAGAAAAGGTTGGAGACGGTGGACGGTGGACGGTGGACGGGGGACGGGGGACGGGGGACGGGGGACGGGGGCACATCCTCTAGGGTAACCCTGGGGTTAGGTTTTCAGCACTTTTGCCAAA
>CAYVPM010000396.1:0-4421 GCA_964453475.1 uncultured Saprospiraceae bacterium
GGTCATTTCGGTGATGGGTCAGGCCAACAAATCGCTGGAATTGCACCAGTTGTTCAGCAAAGTAGCCGCAGCCATCCTGGAAAGCACACATTCCAGCGGTGTGTACATGGGCAGCCAATACCTGCTGATTTCCAAAGGATTCTACGTTGCCGCAGCGCACAACATGCTCGACAACCAAACCCTGCCCGTTTACTGCTGGGTTTATTTCGGCAGGCCGGGCAACGCCGGCGGTTATACCTTCGGCATGTCGGATTTTGGCTTGAAAGAAATGGAGATTGTTGGATCGGGCCACAGCGAAGCAGAGGTGCACGCGACTTTGTACGAAGCAGCAAGTTCGGTATTGAAATACAATTCCCGGCCACTTAGCGGCGAATCTATTGTCACAGAAGAGGGCACAAAAATTCCGGTAAAAGTCGCAACGAGCGTTTTCCTCGAAGGACAACAAGTACTGCAATTGGCCTATTAATCTGCCAATTTTCACCTTTTATATAATTTTTTCATGGCTTGCATACGCTGTGGCGTAACCTTGTGGCTGATAAAATTGACAGTCTCCGCAGGAAAAACCTTAACGCAACAGATACTTTACACCATGAAAATTTACCCGCTCCTATTCCTTTTGTTTTTTACCGCAGGCCTGCAAGCACAGGAACTGTGGTCACTCGAACGCTGCATTAAGTACGCGCAGGACAACAACATTACCATCAAACAGGCGCTCGCCAACGTACGCACGGCGGTAATTTCTCAAAAACAGGCCAAAGCCTCGCGCCTACCCAACCTGGGCGCCAATATGAATCTTGGCGAACAGTTTGGCCGTACCATCGACCCTACGACCAACTCTTTCAGTACCCAGGCCACAGCGTTCAACAGCCTGGGCCTGAGTGCAGGCATCAACTTGTTCAGCGGCGGCCTCATCAACCACAGCATCAAACAAGCTGGCTGGGACCTTAAAACTGCTACCGCCGAAGCCCAGCGCACCATAAACGACCTGAGCCTGCTCATTGCATCGGCCTACCTCAACATCCTGCTCTCGGAAGAGCAATTGGAGAATGCCAACAAACGCCTGGCTCAAAGCAATGCCCAACTCGACGTCACCCAAAAATTGATCAATGCTGGCACAGTGCCCATGGCCGACAAGTTCACCCTCCTGGCACAGGTAGCACGCGATGAACAAATGGTCGTACAAGCCCAAAACAGCGTCGACCTGGGCTTTCTAACCTTGAAACAATACCTGCAACTGGAGCCGGATTACGAACTCAGCATTGAACAGCCAAGCTCGCTGATCCCTGCTGATGCCAACCCTGACGCAGTGACCTTGACACCTTTGTATGAAAAAGCGCTCGGCACCCAGCCCGGTATAAGCTCTGCTGATTACCGGTTGAAAAGCGCAGAAGAGTCTGTGTACATCGCCAAATCCGGGTACTACCCAACCCTCTCCGCTTTCGCAAACCTTAACTCCAACTATTCCAGCCGCTTCCTGGATTATCAAAACGGGCGGATTGTTGGCACTGACCTGGTGGAGACAACATTGCAGTTCAACGGCATGGACGTAACCATAGGACAGTATGTTGACCGTTATGAGTTTTCAAAACTCAAATATTTTGAGCAATTGGAACAGAACTTCGGACAGGGCATAGGCCTGAGCCTGAACATTCCCATTTACCAAAACGGCCGCACCCGGCTTAGTGTGGAGCGCGCCAGACTGGGCGTTCTGACTGCCCAAATGCAGCAAACTCAAGCTCGGCAGACGCTGAAAAATGATATCCAGACGGCTATCGCCAATGCACGAGCTGCCCGCCAGCAATTGGAAGCTGCCCAGAAAACTTTTGATGCTACCAACATCGCGTTCCAGAACACGACAAAACGCCACGAATTGGGCGCTGTCAACATACTAGACCTGACTACTGCCAAAACCAACCGCGATATAGCTGAGGTAGACCTCGTGGTGGCGAAGTACGATTACTTGTTCAAACTGAAAATCCTCGATTTTTACGAGGGCAAAGAATTGAAGTTGAATTGACCGCGGTCAATTCATGACCATGGCCGGCGATGGCCGGCTCTTGCGATGGTACAAAACAGGGACGATGTTCAAGACTGTTTCATCATCCACATGCAGGTTGTCGCCCAGCACAAAACGGTACACCCCGCTTTTGGTGAAAACAGGCCGATTCTCCATTACCCCATAGATGTAGGGATCGGCCTTCAAGGTTGCCGGGTTGATGGTTAAGCTGCTGCAATGCTCAAAATCTTCGCTGCTCATCAGCGGCTTGAGCTCGCCAATGGCGCAGGCTGCGGGAAATACGAGGTAAAAAAACTTGCCGTCAGGATCAACCACGCCCAGCGTGCTGGCATGTGGCTGGGCAAAATACAGGTTAAAGGTTTCGTTCTTGAAACATTCACCTTTGTTCGACCAAATTTCCGGCGACTTAACATCAACACCTGTCGGCGTTGCCGGAGCAGAAACTGCCGGTGATTTTGGGAGGAAAGTCAGTCCTGAAAAAAGCAGGCCAACAGCGGGGAGTGCAAGGATTAATTTCATTGGATGAAAAGTTTATGATGAACAATCGGTTTGGACGGATTATGAACCGCGATTAACATAATTACGAGGTTTCGAGTCTTTTGGTTTTCAAGCTGAAACGTTCGTGGACTATTTAGTTAAAAATATCATGCCAAAAACGCTGCTTAGGGTTAAAACGGGTGAATTATTTTTCGAATTGCCCCACGATGGATAAAAGTGGGCCGTTTCACGAAATTCATCCGCTGTTTGGCTCCATTTATCCAACTATTTTCCAAACCGTGAACATGCATCGTAACCTTGTAGCATATTTTCCTATCAATAATTGAACATCAAAGTAAACAACGAAATGGCAACAGCTTCGCCCAAACGAAAAAAGACCCTTCTTTACGTACTGATCGGTGCATTTGCACTTTTGATTTTGGCATCCGTTTACAAGGCCAAACAAAAGCCCAAAGGGGAGTCGGTAACCGTGGAAAAAAC
This sequence comes from uncultured Saprospiraceae bacterium, assembly GCA_964453475.1. Classification (GTDB taxonomy): domain Bacteria; phylum Bacteroidota; class Bacteroidia; order Chitinophagales; family Saprospiraceae; genus M3007. The sequence goes on from CAYVPM010000396.1 coordinate 2,996, forward strand.
GGCGCTGCGCTCCATCCGGGAAACAGTGAGCGGCAGCGGAAAAATCTTTCCGGAGACGGAAATCAAGATCAGCTCCGATGTCTCGGGAGAGATCATTGAACTTTATGTCAAGGAAGGCGATTCAGTAAGAGCAGGCCAAATACTGGCCAAGATCAAACCCGACGAGTATCAGAGCCTGGTAGAGCAAGGGCAGGCGTCGGTAAGTACCGCCAAAGCGCAACGCCAAATTTCCTCCTCCAATGTGGTCGGCAGCAACGCCCAGATTGAACAATTGAAAGCGGAGAAGTACCGCCTTGAATCGGCGGTGAATGTGGCCAGGAACACGCACCAGCGGAATGAGAAGCTGTACAAAGACGGAGGCATCATTTCAACTGCAGAATATGAAGCGTCACAGAACAACCTGAAGGCCGCAGAAAGCGCCCTAGCCGTCGGCGAAGCCTCCCTGCGCTCCGCAGAAAGCGCCCTCACCAGCGCACAGGAGAACGTGCGGGTGTCTGAATTTGGCATCAACAGCGCCAGCGCCCGGTTGAAAGAACTGCAATCCAGTTTGCAAAAAACGATCATCACAGCCCCTGTGAGCGGCATCATCAGCAAACTCAATGTGGAGCGAGGCGAGCGGGTGGTCGGTACCCTGCAAATGGCCGGCACTGAAATGATGCGTATCGCCAACCTCCAAAGCATGGAAGTACAGGTAGACATCAGCGAAAACGACATCCTCAAAGTCAGCCTCAAAGACGAAGTGGACATCGAAGTGGATGCCTACCTGGGGCGGATCATGAAAGGCACGGTAACTGAAATCGCCAACAGCGCCAGCAACATCGGCACTGCCGCCGGCATGAGCCTCAACTCCGATCAGGTCACCAACTTCGTGGTAAAAATCCGCATCGACCCGGAATCCTACAAAGAATTGCTCAGCGATGGTCGCCGGTTCCCATTCCGCCCGGGCATGTCAGCCTCGGTGGATATTTACACGCAAGTTGCTGAAAACGCCGTCAGTGTACCCATCATTTCCGTCACGGCCAAGGAAGACGAGAAAGACAAGGAAAAAGATAAGGAGGATGAAGATAAAACCGCTGACAAAAAACAAAGCATTGGAGAGAACTCCATCAAAGAAATTGTGTTTGTAGTGGTAGGTGATACAGTGGCAGTGCGCGAGGTTAAAACAGGTATCCAGGACAACGACCATATCCAGATAATTGCTGGCCTCGAAGAAGGGGAAACCGTTGTCACAGGCCCTTATTCAGCCATTGCCCGCAAGCTTAAAAGCGGCAGCCGGATCAAAATCGACGACAAGGCCAAAGGGAAAGCAAAGGACTCGGAGAGCGGCGTAAAGGTGGAAATCGATTAGAAACTTTGTTTGTTTACAGTCACTCCATTGTTGTTGGGCCACCTGCTTGCTCCACCGTTGTACGATTGTTAGGCCTGT
>CAYVPM010000397.1:0-4400 GCA_964453475.1 uncultured Saprospiraceae bacterium
GTTCTCAAAGAGCGGCCTGAATTCTTCCACAATTTTCTGGGCCTCGGCGCGCTCGGCCGGGATTGGCACATACCAGGCATCGTGGGTTTTTACGGCGAAGGAAAAACCTACCAGGTCGGCCTGGGTAGCATCGAGTGCCGTTGTTTCCGAATCATAGGCGAATGCCTTGGCCTTGCTGAGGATACCGATAAGTTCGGCCCGTTTTTCGGGAGTGTCGGCCAGGTGGTAGGTATGCTCGGTATTGTGGATGTTGTGGGTGGCGCCCCGGGCCACCACTGGTTGATCCGATCCGATGGTCTGTTCCTCCATTTCGCTGTCGCCAAAAAGGCTGCCTTGCGTGCCTGCCCCTGTGCTGGCGGGAGCAGCGCCGCGTTTGCTGCCTTTGGCTGCCGGTTTTGAAGTTTCCTGGGCGGAGCTTGGTGGCTCAGCGCCAGAATTACCCATCGAACTCCTGAGGATGGAGTCTGCCAGGCTCTTAAACTCAAGTTCGTTAAAAATCTCGATCAGCGCCTCGCGGTTATAGGGTTCTATCTCAAACTTTTTATCGTCGAATTGAATGGGGGCATTAATGTCGATGGTCGCCAGCCACTTGGAGAGCGTAGCTTTTTCGTGCTGGGTTTTGACTATTTCCTGCTGCTTGCCCTTCAATTTGTCGGCGTTGGCGATCAGGTTCTCGATGTTGTCGAATTCGGCCAGCAGCTTGGCGGCGGTTTTTTCGCCAATGCCAGGCAAGCCGGGAATATTGTCCACGGCATCGCCCATGAGCCCGAGCATGTCGATTACCTGGTCGACCCTTTGAATTCCCCAGCGTTCACAGACTTCTTTTTTGCCCCAGATTTCTACTTCATTGCCAGAGCGGCCAGGTTTGTACAGAAATATATGATCCGATACCAATTGGCCAAAATCTTTGTCGGGGGTAACCATATATGCGTCGAAGCCTTCTTTTTCGGCTTTTTTGGCCAGGGTACCAATTACATCGTCGGCCTCATAGTTCGGCACAATGACCACCGGAAGGTTCATAGCCTCTACGATGCGCTGCACCCAGGGAATGGCAAAAGTGATGTCTTCCGGTTGGGCTTCCCGGTTAGCTTTGTAAGCCTCAAACTGCTCATGGCGGAAAGTGCCGCCTTTGGGATCGAACACGATGGCGATATGCGTGGGGTTTTCCTTTTGCATCATGTCGAGCATGGTGCGCATAAAACCGTGGACAGCCGATACATTCCAGCCTTTGGAATTCAGCAGCGGGCGGGTGATGAAAGCGAAATGGGCGCGGTAAATGAGTGCGTGCCCGTCAAGGAGGAAAAGTTTTTTTGCCATTGTGCAAAAGTAGCAAACGCGGGCAACACGCCGTTCACAAAGTATACTATGATTAAAGTGATTTTGAATGATTTGAGTGAAACCAACGCCTGGTTTTAATTTGACAATAACATTCCTGCATTCACAACCGCTTTGGGTTGACTATAGATTACACTGTCGCTGTACCCTTTGTCCACAGCTCAAATGCCTCCATATCCCAGGCATCCTCTACCGAAAAGCCACCCGTCTCTGTGCGCCGCAAGCCGCTAAGGTATGCGCCACAGCCAAGCGCCTGTCCCAGATCATTGGCCAGGGAGCGGATATAAGTACCTTTCCCACAAACCACCTTGAAATCGGCTTGCAAACCTTCTGCATAATCAGGGTGCAACATGATTTGCGCGCCTTTTTTACTTGCCACCCTGGCAGGCCCGGCCGCTTCTTTCGATACCGGCCGCAGGGGACCAAGCTCGAACAAATCAACGCGCACAGGGCGGAATGGCATGTCTACCGTTTCACCCGTTCGGGCATTTTTGTACAGGCGTTTGCCATCCACTTTTACTGCGGAGAACACCGGCGGCACCTGCAAAATATCGCCGATAAACTGCGGGAGCACAGCCTGGATGATTTCGTCGGAAAGCGCTTCAGTGGACAAAAACGTGTCAGGCGCTTTTTCCAGGTCGAAGGAAGGAGTAGTAGCGCCGAACGTGAACACGCCGGTATAGGTTTTGGCCATACCCTGGAGTTCCTCAATTTTTTTCGTGTAATCGCCGATACAGAGCAACAACAAACCCGTCGCCAGGGGGTCGAGCGTGCCGGCATGACCCACTTTGAATTTTTTGGGCTTCAAGCCCAGGCGCTGCGCGAGCAAATATCGCACCTTGTTCACCACGTCAAAAGAAGTCCAGGCAAACGGTTTGTCGATCAAAAGCAACGCACCTTTCGGAAATGGCTCGGGAAATGGCGTGTTTTGCCGGATTGTGTGAAACATCGCGCAAGGTAAGTTCAGTAGATCGCAAACACCAAAACAGCGCCCATAATAAACAGCAATCCAAAACTGATGTAGTAAATTAACCCGTAAATCAACCACTTCAAGACAGTTTTCCAGGTGCTTTGCTGGTAGTACCGCTTCATGCCGAGGTACATTGAAACACTTGCCCACAAAAACACCAAAAGTAAACTTCCAACATCCCACACACGAAACATCATCCCAAGCATTGCCAGCAATGCCGCAAGCATTATTCCGGTATGATAATGCAACAGAAAAATAAAATGTTCTACATAAAAGCGTTTTTGCCGCCAGTAAAGCAACGCCAAAAAGCCCGACATGAGTGTCACCAGTGCCAGAATTGCCCAGGTCAAACTGCCGATATAGGCATGCGCCAGCCCTTCCGGGCTTTTAAACGATTTGAGGGTTTGCCGCACCAGCAGTTTCATGCTCCAATGCTCAATCCTGTACCGCCGGATAATTTCATCCGCATCATAGCGCACCATATCAGCCGTTGCCAGACGAATTGGTTTCGCCGTAAAAAAGTTGAGGGTTGCCGTATCTAATTCCGACGCCAAATCCTCAGGCAATCCTACAGATTCTGCTCCGTATCGCAGGTTGTATTGGGACATAATACTGTCGAACGCGTTGCGGCTCGCTTCCGTTTTCCAATTTTGCGGCAAATTTTCAAAATCCTGCCGCATGTCGTTCAGCATGGCCCGGTACTTGACATTTTCATAAAACGGCAGCTTTCTTTTGTCAACAACTGAATCGCCTTTTTCAGTCTTTGCCGTTGAGGTGATCGTAAGCAAGGAACCGTCTCCATCCTTCCGATTCTTCATCATCAGGTTCAACATGAACAGGAACAGGAACATCACCACGGCAAACATGCGCAGCGGGTGCGGGTATCGGCCTTGCCTGCCCTTAAAAAACTCCAGGGTAATTTTTGCAGGTACAAACAATTGCCAGCAGGTTCGCAAGAATTTGCCTTCCAGGTGAACAGTGGAGTTCCATAATTTGAGCAGCATGGTGCTCATCCGAACCTTGCCGTCCGTGTCCTTTTGGCCACACTCGACGCAGAATGTGGCCTTTTTGGGCAAGGGAGTATGGCAATTTCGGCAATATCGTTTCACAGATAACGTGGGTTTTATACTATGATTCGCATGATTTCTGTGATGAATAATGATTGATTCAACTGATTTTGAATTGATTACAAACTTCTATATGCACAAAACCTGGCGGCGTGAGGTTTATAAACGCCCGGAGGATAATTTAGCCGGAAAAATACAGCAAAGCGCCAATTGTTTGCCACAAACAATGCCGCGATTTACCTTTGTGTGCTATTACGTCTTCATAAACAACGCAAATCATCCATTCATGAGTTTACTTGGTATCGGTTCCCGTGTAAAACACCCCGCGTTTGGCGATGGTGTCATCGTTCGCCTGCATGTGGCAGCGTACGAAGTTTGTTTCGTACAATTTGGCCTGAAAATGGTCGGAAAAGAATATTCCAATTGGCAGATCGTGGAGCAACTTCCCACGGAAGAAGCAGTTTCCTACACAGAAGCAGAAGAGTCGCTTATCAAAATATTGCGCTCCTGGGCGGGGTTCGCGCTCGAAAAGGTGCCGCTCGGCGAACGCTGGATCAACGGCAAAATGGTGCTGCAAGCCGATGGCGTCCAACCAAAAGAGGTACCCATCGAAACATTTTTCCACAAAATCGTGATGATGCGCGTCCGCCTGCGCGTGCTGGAGCAAACCATCAATGCCCATAAAAAGCTCTCTGACGAAGATAAAGTGAACCTGCAGCAATACATCACCCGCTGCTATGGCAGCATGACGACCTTCAATGTTTTGTTTAAAAACCGGGAGGATTATTTCGTGGGTGAAAGCGGAAAAGAGTGAATCGAGTGCGGAGTGCGGAATGGGGAGTGCGGAATGGGCACATCATTTCGGGAGCACTTGGTATTCCGTGCTGGCACTATTGGTGAAGGAATCCGCTTTTTTACCTGCCGCCCTGGTATACTTTTATTTCAATCGTCGCGCCCTTATACCTCACGCCGTCAGGTTTTGTGCATTCCGATGTTTGTAATCAATTCAAAATCAGTTGAATCAATCA
>CAYVPM010000398.1:0-454 GCA_964453475.1 uncultured Saprospiraceae bacterium
GGAGTGCGGAATGGGGCGCTCATTCCACCGCGTGCCCATTCCGCACTCCGCATTCTGCATTCCGCAATGTAAACGGTTTGGCTTATTTGATGGAAGATGGCTCGGTGCACAAGACTGGAGTTCGGGAAAAATTACGCGACATCGACACATTGCCCTTTCCCAGCCGCCATAAAATTGATCTGGGAAAATATTTGAGCGCCTGGAAAAATGCACATGGCCACAGTGCCGTGAGCATCAGCACCCAACGCGGATGCCCCTACACCTGCAAGTGGTGCAGCACCGCTGTATACGGTCAAAGTTACCGCCGCCGCAGCGCAGAAAATGTCGTGGACGAGATTGTTTTCCTGCAAAAAAACTACGATTTTGACCTGGTTTGGTTCGTTGACGATGTGTTCACTGTGAGCCACAAATGGCTGGGCTATTTTCACTATTAAATAAAAAAACGGCAGGTCAC
>CAYVPM010000398.1:464-4398 GCA_964453475.1 uncultured Saprospiraceae bacterium
GCAATTCGAATGCATCACCCGCGCCGACCGCCTCAATGATGCTGTCCTGAAAATGCTGAGCGACTGCGGGTGCTTCCGCGTATGGATCGGCGCAGAAAGCGGCTCGCAGCGTATTATCGATGCTATGGACCGCCGGGTAGATGTAGGACAGGTACGGGCAATGATCAAGGCTGCCAGGCGGGAAGGGATTCAGGCCGGCACTTTTATCATGCTCGGTTACCCCGGCGAAACAGAAGCGGATATTCAAGAAACCGTAGCACACTTGAAGGATTCCAACCCCGACCTTTTTACCATCACCGTGGCCTATCCGATCAAAGGAACGGGTTTATACGAAGAAGTACAAACCACGGCAATTACCGACCTGCCCTGGGCTGAAAGTACCGACCGCGACATAGATTTTTCGCGCACGTACCCACGGCGCTACTATGATTTTGCTGTTCGCTGGACGGTAAACTCGGTGCATTGGCACAAGGCCAAATTGGCGGGCAAGCAGTTCAGTATCAATGGTTTGAAATTGTGGGGAAAAGTCGCGGTGGCCAGGGTCGGGATGGCTTGGCATCGCCATTAAAAACCATGCCCCTGGGTCACTTTGTAAATTGCCTCCAACAGCCCATTTTCCGGCAAATCGCTGCCTAACTGCCAAAACATGATGCCACCAAGCCCTTTGGCCTTGGCGAACCTGGTTTTTGCTTCCACAGATTTCACGTCATCAAAAGTGGCAAATTCGTTGCGGGAGGCACTGTAGGCATATGGCGCCTGCGCAGCCAGGTCCCGATAGAATACAAAATCGTTCTCCGGCGTGAGCAAGCTGTTGAAATTCTTATACGGAATGAAAGACTTGAACTTCCCCTTTTGGTAAAGCCCCGTGTTGATGTTGGCGACATTAACCCAGGTACAGGCGTAAAAGGCCGCTCCGATTACAATTTTTTCCGGAGGTACGCCTAGGTTTTTCAGCTCCCGGACACCGTGATCGCCGGAGGCTTCCTGGCTTTCGGTAGAGAAAAGCGGGCTATGGTGGCCTGTGACAGTGCTGAACCCGCTTACAAGGTCGTAACTCATCAGGTTGACACGGTTGACAAGGGGCATCACCTTGGCCCATTCGACTGATTCCTTAAAAAATTTGCTGAAACCGCCTGCAGCAAAGCTGATCTCGGCTTTTTGGCCAAGTGTTTTGCGGAGTATTTCCACCATGGCGGTGAAATTTTGCTTGTCCTCAGGTTTATAGGGGTGTTCCGGGAAGCCTTCTATGCCTGGGTATTCCCAATCAAGGTCGATGCCATCAGCGCCATATACCTTCATCAGTTTTTTTACGGATTGGGCAAATTCCAACCTGCCGGCTGCTTCGGAAAAAACATCAGAACAAGTTTTGCAGCCACCCCAACCGCCCAGGGAAAGCAGCACTTTCAATTTGGGGTTAGCTTTTTTGAAGGAAACCAGCTTCAGGATGACGAGGCTGTCCTTGTCATTGTCCACGGCAAGCCTGTTGCCTTTCAGGTGGCAGAAGCTGTAAATGACCTGGCTCATTTGGGCCCATTTGTATTTGTCCAGGTCGCTTCCGTCGCCGCTGTAGTAAGCGATGATGTCAAATTTTGGCGCCAGGTCTTGCGCACTCAGGCCTTTTGAGGGCGCTGTGCAGGAAACAACCACAGCAAGCAAAGCAAGGGCCTGAAGCAACAGGCGGATATCTCTATTCATAATGAGGTGATTGCGCCACATTGGCTATCAAGAAAAATTCAACTGAAAAATTTTGGCTGGGTAAACCTGGCGCCGGAGGAAGGCTAGGTCCTGCATTCATTTCTGCTCTTCGAAATTCAATTTAAAGCCAATTCGCTGGTTTGGCTCCGGCATTTCATCATCATAATCCTCCCAGATTGTGACATCGCTGACAAAGGTTTCCAAATGCTGCAGGATATAGGCCTCCTTCAATTCCTCCGGGCGATAGATCGACAAGGTTTTGGGGACGGGCGGCTCACCATATTTTTCAACATGAGGCATGTTAATGAGCACCAGGATTTTGCCGTTGAACAACTGCTGATACACCAGCGAGCCATTCTGTTTTATCAGGTCGCGGTGTAAGCCATTCCCTACCGGTTCCCGCAAGCCACTGACCTCAGTGCCCAGATTTAAAACCACCGCGCCGAGGTTCTGTATCTCGTTTCGTTCTTCAATGCTGAAACTCAAGCCACTTGCCTCCGCAAGCGCTTTTAGCTGGGCCATAATTTGTTTTTTCAAACTTTCGTTCCAGATTTTCCGGTACTGAAGGGTGTTCTGCAATATTTCTTTGTAGCGCTCCACCTTGCGCCGCAAGTTGATTGTTTCTGCTTCTGTAAGTGCCATATTTGGGTCTTTTAATCCTGTATTTGCCGCAAAGTAAAGGGAACCATCACTTTTTCAATAAAATAAGGCCATAAACTTACCATTTTTCTTCTTTCTAAAGCAAATGCTCATTACATTTGCGCCCGCTTTTTAAAACGGGTTTTTCCTGCAAAGAAATACGCGTAAAAAAGCAAGGGGCAAAGGCTTCGTCCCAAAGTGAAGCCCAACATAATTCAACCTACTTAAAGCCTCAAAATCAACCGTTTAGCATTATGTTACCAGACGAAGAAAAAGACATCAACCAAGAGCAGGAAGAGGTGACTGCCGCTGCTGAAGAAACAGCAGCCGAAGTGACAGAAACTGTGGAAGAAGTAGCCGAGGTGGCTGAAGAAACCGCTGAAGTGGTGGCTGAAACCCAGGAAGAAGTAACCGCAGTGGCTGAAGAAGCTGCAGAAGTGGTGGCTGAAACCCAGGAAGAAGTAACCGCAGTGGCTGAAGAAGCTGCAGAAGTAGTCGCTGAAACCCAAGAAGAAGTAGCCGAAGTAGTCGCTGAAACAGAAGTAGAAGTGGATGCAGTAGTCGAAGAAGCTGCCGAAGTTGCATCCCCGCTCGTAGAAGCTGTAGAAGCCGACGAACCAGTAGCGGCTGAAAGCGCTCCAGCCCCAGCTAAAACTGCATCTGAAGAATCCGACGACGACGAAGACGAAGAAGTAGAGCTTCCAGTGTTCGACGATGTGCAAGCCGGTGGCGCACACGACGATTTCAACTGGAACATCAACAAGCGCGGCACACAGGCGTACACCGCCGAAGAGCACGCAAAAATGCTCGCCGAATACGATGCCACCCTTAGCAATGTGGTGGAAAACGAAATCATCACCGGGCGTGTAAGCGCCATCAGCGGTGGCGATGTCGTACTCGATATCAATTACAAAAGCGACGGCCTTATCTCCCTCAACGAATTCCGCGATATTCCCGGACTCGCTGAAGGCGACCAGGTTGAAGTGTACGTAGAAAGCCAGGAAGACAGTCAAGGCCAACTTGGCCTCTCGCGCCGCAAAGCAAAAATTTTGCGCGCCTGGGAAAGCATTGTCGATTCTTTCAAGAACGGCACCATCATCCGCGGCTCCGTTATCAGCAAAACCAAAGGTGGCCTTATTGTGGACTGCAATGGTCTGGAGACCTTCCTGCCCGGTTCACAAATTGACATCAAGCCGGTCATCGACTACGACCAGTACGTTGGCAAGATGATGGAATTCAAAGTTGTTAAAGTCAACGAGCAGATCAAGAACGCCGTGGTAAGCCACAAAGCCCTGATCGAAAGCGATCTGGCAGAACAGCGCGAACAAATCCTCGGCAGCCTTGAAAAAGGCCAGGTACTGGAAGGTATCGTCAAAAACATCACCGACTTCGGTGCGTTCCTCGACCTGGGTGGCGTTGACGGCCTCCTGTACATCACCGACATCAGCTGGGGCCGTATCGGACACCCAAGCGAAGTGTTGTCGCTCAACCAGCGCATCAACGTTGTGGTGCTCGATTTCGATGAGAACAAGAAGCGTATCAGCCTCGGCCTCAAGCAACTCACCCCACACCCATGGGACGTGCTGGCAGCTGACATCGG
>CAYVPM010000399.1:0-4379 GCA_964453475.1 uncultured Saprospiraceae bacterium
GTATCGCCGTGGCCATGGGCATCCTCAAGCTCATGCCGCTCACAGATATGATGGCGACCTCCCTGAATGAAAATATCGCGTTGGTATTGGCAATCCTGGTTTCAGCCATAGCCTGGAACCTGGGCACCTGGTATTTCGGCATACCCTGTTCCAGCTCCCACACCCTGATTGGTTCTTTGTTGGGTGGCGGTTTTGCATTTTTCACCATGCATGGCGGCATCGGACCAAACTGGGACAAGGCCAAAGATATCGGCATGTCACTGCTGATTTCTCCCCTCTTTGGTTTCGCCCTGGCCATCATGTTGATGTACCTGCTTCGGGTGATGGTGAAGAGTAAAACCATTTTTAAATCGCCCGACGAGACAAAAAAGACGCCGCCGATCTGGATTCGGGGCATACTCATCGGCACCTGCACTTTGGTCAGTTTTTTCCACGGCAACAACGACGGACAAAAAGGCGTCGGTTTGTTGATGGTGGTCATGATGGCCTTTTTGCCGGTGCAATTTGCCCTAAGCCCCGGCTTTTCAGCAGGAGAGGCAAAAATGCACGTGGAAAAAGTATCCTCGGCCCTGGCCCAACAAGTTGCTGTTGACAGCAGCCACCTGGTGTCCAATTCCCCCCTCACATTGGCTTGCCAAAATTTGAGCGCAAAACTGGACAGCTTTCAAGCTGCTGATTCCAAAGCTGTGTTCACCATGCGTAAAGGCCTGCAAGATTTGAACAAAAAACTCGATGCTGCCATCAAAGGTGAAATCGTCAAGGGCGAGCCCGCTAAAATTATCAAAGCCGAACAAAAGAAAATAAAGGGATTTTATGAGTTTCGCGTTACCTGGGTCGTCCTCCTGATCTCGCTTTGCCTCGGCATCGGCACCATGGTGGGTTGGAAGCGCATCGTGGTGACCATTGGCGAAAAGATCGGCAAGAGCCACCTCACGTACGCCCAGGGCGCCAGCGCGGAGCTGTGTGCCGCTGCGACCATCGGCGTAAGCAGCTACTACGGCTTGCCGGTGAGCACGACACACGTGCTGTCGTCCGGTGTTGCCGGTACTATGGTGGCAGAAGGCGGGGTGAAAAACCTGCGCCGGAAAACCATTACGACCATTGCGCTTGCCTGGGTATTGACCCTGCCCGTAACCTTCATACTGGCGGCGCTGTTGTTTTATGTGTTCCGGTTGTTTGCTTAATAAAAGGCTTCAGTTTTCAGACCGGCTTTGCACCTGGCAGCTGTGGTGAAAAAATGAATGCATGGAAAAAATAACAGAATCCAGCTCTGCCTACCGCCATTTGGAAAAAATGAGCGCCGGAGAAATCCTCCGCAACATAAACGCGGAAGACAAAACCGTGCCGATGGCTGTGGAAAAGGCTATACCCCAAATAGAAGCCCTGGTGAATTCCGTTGTACCTAAAATGCAGGAGGGCGGACGTTTGTTCTACATCGGGGCAGGCACCAGCGGCAGGCTTGGCGTACTGGACGCTTCTGAAATCCCGCCCACATTTGGCGCCCCGCCGGAATGGGTCATCGGCATCATCGCAGGGGGCGACCAGGCTATTCGCAAGGCTGTTGAAAATGCGGAAGACAGCGAAACCCAGGCCTGGGAAGATTTGGCAGCCTGGCAAATTGACCCACTCGATACGGTGCTGGGCATTGCCGCTTCCGGCACAACGCCGTATGTGGTACAGGGCTTACGGGCTTGTCGGGAAAGGGGTATCGCCACCGCGTGCATCACCTGCAACCCAGGTGCGCCCTTGCTGGCAGTTGCTGATTTTCCCATACTTGTGGTGGTAGGTCCGGAATTCGTCACCGGGAGTAGCCGCATGAAGGCCGGCACTGCCCAAAAACTGACCTTGAATATGATCTCCACCGCCATCATGATCCGGCTCGGCAGGGTGCAGGACAACAAGATGGTGGACATGCAACTCAGCAATGCCAAGTTGATAGATCGGGGCGCAAAAATGGTGGCCCAGGCAACTGGGCTTGACTATGATGCGGCCAAAAAATTATTGTTGGAGCAGGGGAGTGTTCGGGCTGCTGTGGCGGCGTTTTAGTAGCGCCAAACTTCGTTTGGCGCCACGCTCGCCAAGCAATGCTTAGTGCCACTCTCGCCAAGCGAAGCTTGGCGCTACTCGAACCACACTTTGCTTTGGTTATCGGCATCGCCATTGTAGTTGATAAAAATCTCCTCCCCGGCTGGAATGTCCTTAATGCAATAAAAATCAATGGTTTGCGCTTCGAAATCCATGCCGTATTCGGCGTTTGGGGAGTAGGAATGGTTGTACAGCGAGCCATAGCCCAGGCAAAAGGCGTACCATTCACCCTTGTCGCCCCAGTCGAAATAGTAGTCGTCGAGCACGGTTTGGCGTACGTTGGCAAGTTCTTCTTTCGGGAATAAAATGATGGGGCAAACTTCGAGGACTTCACCAGCTTGGATGTCGCGGCCTGCGAACACTCCTTTGCCGTGGGTATCGGAATAAGCGAAATATATTGGCGCTTGTTGTAAGCTCATGCTACGTCCTCCAGCTCGTTCATCAACGCATGCACCCCCGCTTCCGTCATCGGCACCAAGGGCAGCCGCACTTCCCGGCTGCAAAGGCCCTGCAATTCCATGGCCGCTTTCACGCCCACAGGGTTTCCTTCCAAAAACAGCAGACGGTACAATTCCAGCAGTTTGTTGTTGAGCTTTTGGGCTGTGGGCAAATCCTGCCGCAAAGCTGCGCGCACCATATCGGTGAATGGCCGCGGGAGGGTGTTGGCGATCACGGAAATGACGCCGTCGCCGCCGGAGGCGATGAGGGGCAGGGTAATAAAATCATCGCCGCTGAGTACCAGAAAATCTTTGGGGCGGCCCTTGATGATTTTCATGATCTGGTAGATGTCGTTGGAAGCTTCCTTGATGGCAATAAACTTTTCACTGGTATGGGCCAGGCGCAGGGTCGTTTCCGCATTCATGTTTGAAGCGGTGCGGCTGGGTACGTTGTAGATGATGATGGGCAATGGCGATGCTTCGGCGAGTGCGAGGTAGTGCTGGAAAATGCCTTCCTGGCTGGGTTTGTTGTAGGCGGGGTTGCTCGACAGCAGGGCGTCGATGCCTTCAAAGTTGAAACCTTGCATCTTTTGCACCAGGCTGGCCGTGTTGTTGCCGCCGAACACGCCAGCCACCAGCGGCACGCGACCCCGGTTGGTTTTTATGGTAAAATCGAGGATTTGCCGGTGCTCTTCTTCGCTGATGGTATTTGACTCGCCCGTGGTGCCGAGGCTGACCAGGAACTCCACGCCGCCGCCGATCACGTGCTCGATAACGCGCTCCAGGTTTTCCCAGTCGATTTGGCCGTTTTTAAAAGGCGTTACCAGGGCAACCCCGGTACCGCGCAATTTTTCGTGCAGTTTCATGATTTGGTCAGGACTATTTTATCAAGATAGATAGAGAGTTGTTCGGCGAAAAAATGAACGCCTTTGCCCTCCGGTGTTTCCAGTTGGATATCAAAATCGTTTTGGTGGTTCGTGGCCAGGCCAATTTTCATGGCAGCAGGAGAGGCCGCTGCCAACCATTCCAGTTGTGGGGTTTCGTCGGGGTTGAAACTCAGGAGCAGGTCAAAACTTTCCTTGGAGAATGCCGTTGCTTTTTCAGTATTCGGCACCCCCGCCCAGCTGCTTTCTTTCAGGGTGAATGCATCGAATGTGTGGGCCTCCGGCAGGTTTTTAAAGTTGAAAAACCCGAGTGTCCGAACTTTTTTGCCTTCTTTTTCCAGCTTTTTGACAAATTCGGCGACTTCTTTTCGGATGGTTTCAGTGCTGGCATCAAACAAGATGCCGATGCTGCGCGCGCTTTCAAGGGTATGAGTTTGTCGCTTCCGCTTTTGTGCAGCCAGGAGTTCGCGCAGTGCTTTTTTGAAAAATATGGCTCGAATTTGTGCGAGCATAAGCTGTTAGGTGCGTTAATGTTGTGGCAATTTCGCCTATTGATACTACCGGGCGATTACTATTTTTTTGCTGCCTAGTAAGGTGCCTTGGTCAGTCATTGCCTTTAAAAAGTAGAAGCCTGGAGCCAAATGGGTAACAGAAACAGACATTTTTTCTAAGGGATTCCACTTCAAGGCTATCATTCCTTGTGCGTTAAAAAGAATAAGTCGAAGGTCGGGGTCGGGAGCTGCTGCCCAGGCAAAGGTAAGCTGGTCGCTGCTTGGGTTTGGGAAGATTTCGAAACTAGTTTGTGGATTTTGAATCGGATTGTTGACATGGGTTGTACCGCATTTATTGACAACAACAGGAGTAGTGGTATATTCAAACATGCCATCATCAGTCATGGCAAATGCTCTATCATGAATAGGGGCTGTCAAGGTACGGATTTCTTCTTCCCTTCGACTGCAAAATTGTTGGCGCC
>CAYVPM010000400.1:0-4377 GCA_964453475.1 uncultured Saprospiraceae bacterium
GTGGTCATCGGAATGGCAGATGGCCTGACGGTGCCTTTTGCCCTCGCGGCCGGCCTCTCCGGAGCTATTGACGCCTCCGGCATCGTGATGACCGCCGGTGTCGCCGAGATCGTGGCCGGGTCGATTGCCATGGGGCTTGGGGGGTATCTGGCCGGCCAAACCGAGGTGGAGCATTACGATTCTGAACTTGCCCGGGAATACGAGGAGGTGGCGCGCGTGCCGGAGCGCGAGAAACAGGAGATCCGCGATATACTCGGCGAATACGGCCTGAAGCCCGATACCCAGGACCTGGTGGTGGAGGAGTTGGCCAAGGACAATGACCTTTGGGTGAAATTTATGATGAAGTTCGAGCTGGGTCTGGAAAAACCCGACGAGCGCCGGGCCGCGAAAAGTGGCCTCACCATCGGACTGTCGTATGTCGTGGGCGGACTGATCCCCCTGATTCCTTATTACTTCTTTGAGCGCGCCAGCGAAGGACTGAAGTATTCCGCGATGGTGACGCTGGTTTGTTTGCTGGTATTTGGCTGGTTTAAGAGCAAAGTAACGGGCCAACAGCCTTTTAAAGGCGCACTAAAAGTGGCAACCATCGGCACAGTGGCAGCTACAGCAGCCTATTTTGTGGCGAAGATGATAACGTTTTAAAGAAACGGCGGGCTTTTACAGACTACTAAGTATAAAACTGTATTACTTTTGCCGCCGTTTTGGGCAAAAGGCCCTGCGATTTTCATTTTCACATCAAACTAAAACCTACCGGATGAGTTCTCTGGTTTACTTTTTACCAATCTTTGGGGTCATTGGCCTCATTTACATGTTCTTCCTGCAAAACTGGGTCGTCAAGCAAGACGCTGGTGATAGCAAAATGCAAGGCATCGCGAAGAACATCGCCGACGGGGCCATGGCTTTTTTGAAAGCTGAATACCGTATCCTCGCCATTTATGTAGTTGTTGCAGGCATCCTGCTTGGCTGGCTCAGCACCCAGGTCGAATCGAGCCACCCGCTGATCGTTGTGGCCTTTGTCATCGGTGCTTTGTTCTCCGTACTGGCAGGCTTCTTCGGCATGCGCATCGCTACCAAAGCGAACGTGCGCACCACCCAGGCAGCGCGCACCAGCCTGGCCCAAGCGCTTAAAGTGTCTTTCAACGGCGGCTCCGTGATGGGGCTTGGCGTGGCAGGCCTGGCGGTATTGGGCCTGAGCGCACTTTTCGCCATATTCTACATCTTTTTCATGGATGGCACCTACGCCATTGAAGCGGGTGGACCGCGCGTCATGTCGCGGGTGCTGGAAGTACTCGCCGGCTTTTCGGTGGGCGCTGAATCTATCGCCTTGTTCGCCCGTGTGGGTGGAGGCATCTACACCAAGGCTGCCGACGTAGGCGCCGACCTTGTAGGCAAAGTTGAGGCCGGCATTCCTGAGGACGACCCGCGCAACCCTGCCACCATCGCCGACAATGTGGGCGATAACGTGGGTGACGTTGCCGGCATGGGCGCCGACCTTTTTGGCTCTTATGTCGCTACCGTATTGGCGGCGATGGTGCTGGGCAATTCCGTTATCCGCGATTCGGGCGGTATCAATGACGTTTTTGGCGGCATCGGTCCCATCTTGTTGCCGATTGCCATTGCCGGTATCGGCATCCTCCTGTCCATCGTGGGCATGTGGGCGGTGCGCATCAAGGAAGGCGCTGAAGTGAGCGCTGAAACCGTACAAAGCGCCCTGGACCGCGGCAACTGGGTCAGCATTATCCTGACTGCCGTTGTTGCTTTCCCGCTCATCAAGTGGATGTTGCCGGAAACCATGACCATGAATTTTTTCGGTCAGGGAGCTGTAGAGGTTACCAACACCAGCGTTTTCAACGCCACCATGGTCGGTCTGATCGTGGGCGCTTTGATCTCTGCGATTACGGCGTACTACACCAGCCTGGGCCGTAAACCGGTACTGAGCATCGTTCGCCAATCGGCAACAGGTTCGGCGACCAATATTATTGCCGGCCTTGCCACGGGTATGATGTCGACCTGGATGCCCATCGTGCTGTTTTCAGGCGCTATCTGGGCTGCTTACGAATTTGCCGGTTTCTACGGTGTGGCCATTGCAGCTTCTGCCATGATGGCTACCACCGCCATGCAGCTTGCCATTGACGCGTTCGGCCCTATTGCCGACAACGCGGGCGGTATTGCTGAAATGAGCGAGTTGCCCAAAGAAGTGCGCGCAAACACCGACGTTTTGGACTCTGTGGGCAACACCACAGCCGCCATCGGCAAAGGTTTTGCCATCGCTTCTGCGGCTTTGACGGCTTTGGCCCTTTTTGCGGCTTACGTTGATTTCACAGGCATCGAAGGCATCAATATTTTCAAAGCAAAAGTTTTGGCAGCCCTGTTCCTGGGCGGCATGATCCCGGTTGTTTTCAGCGCATTTGCCATGCAAAGTGTTGGCAAAGCGGCTATGGAAATGGTGGAAGAAGTGCGCCGCCAGTTCCGCGAAATCCCGGGTCTGTTGGAAGGCACCGGCACTGCAGACTACCAGCGCTGCGTAGCCATCAGCACCAAGGCAGCACTCAAGGAAATGCTTGCGCCAGGCTTGATCACCATTGTCACCCCAATCGTCGTCGGTTTTGTCATGGGCGCTGAAGCGCTCGGCGGCTACATGGCGGGCGTAACGGTAAGCGGCGTAATGTGGGCCATTTTCCAGTCGAACGCCGGCGGCGCCTGGGACAATGCCAAGAAATCTTTCGAGAAAGGCGTTGACATCAACGGCACCATGTACTACAAAGGCTCTGAGCCGCACAAAGCCGCCGTTACAGGCGACACAGTGGGTGATCCTTTCAAAGACACTTCCGGCCCGTCTATGAACATCCTCATCAAATTGACCTGCCTTGTAGGCTTGACCATCGCGCCCATTTTGGGCAGTGGAAACCATGGCGGTACGTCCAACACGGATGGCATCAACATGCGCGTGCGCGAGAAGCGTATTCAGGATTCTGGTATGAACTACGACCAGTTCAAAAACAACGCCATCCAGCAGCAGCAGGGCACGACCATTACGACCACGCCGTCTACCGGCGCTGTTCCTGCACAACAGCAGCTGCAGAAACAGCAGCAGCAACAACAAGCTGCGCCGCCTCCGGCAAAAGCTTTGACGAAAGAAGAAAAGGATGCCATGCGTGAAGACGCGAAAAAGCACCCTGAAAAGTACCAGCGGGTAGACCAAAGGCAATAAGGTTTGCTTTTGATGCTTTGGCAATAAAAAAGCGCCATCCTGGAGGGAATCCGGGATGGCGCTTTTTTGTTTTGCTGCGGTGAAACTGGTTTGATTTTTTCCACATTTTGCTGCGGGAAAAAAGTTGCAGTCGTAAGTTATTGGAAGTCAATTCATAAAGTTCTTTGACAAAATAAAAAGGCGAAAGAACATTCGTGAGGTTAGGTGTGAAACATGCCGATCAGAATAGTCACTCACCTGAAGAGGCGGGTCTTCGCGACTGTTTTAAAGAAATTGGCAGCCAAAATTTGCCACGCTTCTTTTGAAACATTACCTTCAAACGGAGTGTGGTCTTCGCCAGGCCGGTTGCTCTATGCCATTAGGGCTGTCACTATTGCCCCGCATTATAAATCTCGAATACCTCCGCGGCCGTTAGCGCTTTACAGTGAATTCGCAGGTTGTCTAAAAGCCCAGTAAAGTTAAAAGCACTACTGCCGCCTCTTTTGCCGATGAGCATGCCAGAATTGTTGTTGGTGCCAGTCATGCCGTAGCTGAAGTTTGTGACAGTTTCTACGACAACTGCATCAATGTATAAAACGTGTTTAAAGGGCTGTATAGTCACGGCAACATGGTGCCAGGAATTATCCAAAACATATGGAACCATTGGGTTCAAAGCCATATAGAACTGATTGCTGGTGTTATACCAAAGATAGTTTGAACCGCTATTGGCTAAAATCTGAAGTTTAAATACACTGGAGTTAACATCACTGCCGCCATTTAAAATACAAGCATCGCCGTCTGTCGATTTTATCCAAAAGCTGATTGTCCCCTGGGTAAAGTTCTCCATAGGATTGCCATTAGCGACGGACATAAAACTAACATTATTGAATACCGCACTTTTTCCGCTGTTGATTTTCGAGTTTACATTAGAACTAAAGGTGCAGCCATTGTTATTGGCATCATAATTTCCAACCACATCAGCCCCGGTATCATCGTCAAAAGTATAATAAGCTTTTAGGCAATCATTGGGGCCATTCAGCACAAACGTGCCAGGCTGATTGAGCAAGGTGCCATTTAACTTATACCAATTCATACCGGAGTAATAGTACAAGCCTTTATCATCGGTATTCAGGACAATAGTACCGGCTGCCGGATTCGACATGTTCAGGATTTGGGTGGTGGTGAAG
>CAYVPM010000401.1:0-4373 GCA_964453475.1 uncultured Saprospiraceae bacterium
GTCAACTCCATTCTGGTATCGAACACGAGTTGTGGCAACAGTTCCGGGAGTATCTTTATTACCCTGGGCGGCGGTATTTCCATATATTCCTACCAATGGACGCCCGCGGTTTCCAACTCCAATACTGCCAATAACCTTACCGCCGGAACGTATAAAGTGCGCATCCAGCGCGTACTGGAACCCAATTGCCTACTGGACACCACCATCGTTGTCAACAACAGCAACGGCCCTCAGGTGCAAGCGGCCATTACCCCGGCCACCTGCTTCGCCTCCAATGGCGCCGTGACCCTCAGCCCTGCCAACCTGCTCTACAATTGGAGCAATGGCGCAGGCACAAATTCAGTGCAAAACCTGGCCAGCGGAAACTATTACGTAACGGCCACCAACCCGAACACAGGCTGCTATTCGGTAAACAAAATTTTTGTGCCGCGCAGCTTCGATTTCAACGCGAGCGCTACCGTTTTGCAACAAGCCAAATGTGGCAACAACGACGGCAAAGTGCAAATTGTGGTGCCACAAGGCTCGGGGCAGTACAGCTACAGCATGGGCGCCGGCCCAATTTTTAGCGGATTGGCGCCAGCCAATTATACCTGTGTCGTGACGGATAT
Source organism: uncultured Saprospiraceae bacterium (assembly GCA_964453475.1). GTDB lineage: Bacteria > Bacteroidota > Bacteroidia > Chitinophagales > Saprospiraceae > M3007. The sequence goes on from CAYVPM010000401.1 coordinate 609, forward strand.
CGTAACGGGTTGCACGGCATCTGTCACCTTCAGCATACAAAGCCTGTCGGTAACGGGAACGGTCAACTTAAACACCCATAATGTGCGCTGCCCCGGGGGCGCCAATGGTCAGGTGGAGTTCAGCGTGGTGCCAGGCCCCGACTTTAAAACCCCGCATACCTTTACGTTAGTCAACACAAATGGCACGGCACAGTCACCGGGAAACCTGATTGCCGGTACGTATTACCTCCAGATTTTTGATGCCGATAATTGTCCGCTGCCGGCAGATACATTTACGATAAGCCAACCGCCGGCGCTCACTGTTGTGCCGCAAATAACGCCCGAAACTTGTACCGCGGGAGGCAGTATCACCCTGGGCATTTCAGGCGGCACGGGCACGAATTATGCGGTGGACTGGCTCGATATCTCCGGCGCCGTGAACCCCAGGAACCGCAGCAACCTGGAAGCCGGCTTGTATTCCCTCATCGTGTACGACAGCCTTTTTTGTACCAAGGAACTGAATAACCTGCTGGTTGCGCCGCTTTGCAACAATACCGATACCGTTTACATGGTGGTCAAGACCAATTCAACCGATTCCCATTGCTGGAAAAAACCTGTGGGCCTTGCCAGCAATGCCACCACTTTCAGCCTGATAGGCGGGGGTGGCTCGGGCGCTTCCAGCTACGGGGCCTGGGTTTTGAATCCCGATGGCTGCCTGGCCTATTCAGCAGGCGCTGTGGCAGGCTTTGGCGTGGATACGATCTGCCTGCTGCGCATGGCCAATCAGATCGGGCTCAAGGACACCCTCTGCCTGATCGTGACCATTACAAGCAAACAACCCAGCAAACAATCGGTCTTTTTTTCGGTGCAGGCGGGCAATTCTGCCGTGGCTTGCGGCGCCATACCGCCGCAGTTTCACCAGTACACGCTGGTGCAGCTCGGCCGGCCAGGGCTGGCCGGCACGAGCGATGTGTACGGGCACTACGAAATAAGCCCTTCCAACGGCTGCCTTAGCTTTTTTGCCAACAACAGCACCGGCTTCAGCGTGGATGAAATTCGGGTTGCCGTATGCGATACCTTGTTGAACGAGTGCCATATAATATGCTACCTGCCCTCAGTCGTGCCATCCGTGGACTGCTCGGCTTTCGTGCAATTGGCCGATACGATTAATATTGTGACGACGGATTGCAATGGCTTGGCCACCGCCTGCCTGCCCATTCCTTACGACGATATTGTGAACTACACCGTGATCAACAACGGCGTACTCTACAATGCCGGCTACACGGGCTGCAACCCGGTAAACATGTTTACGTACAATGTGAGCGCATTGCCCGGCGGCGGCGGACCCTACCAATTGAGCGAATGGAGCATCAACGGGCTGATCCTCAGCGGCAGCTTTTTGAACCTGGCAGGGCTGGTGGCGCTGATGAACCAGCTCGACCCCGGGCAGGGATGGTCACTGCAAGGCGCCAGTTTTATCCGTGGCGGCAACCTGGGCAAGACCTACGGGCCATTGAAAGTAAAATCGGCGAGTAACAATACAAGCAGTTACAGCCCGCAGCTGCAAGCAGTTCCCATGGGTACGGAAATGCGCTTCAGCCCAGGCATCCGCAAAGTGATTGTGCGCAATGTGTTGAACGCATGCTCGGATACCACCATCATCCAGGTGGACTGTATCGATTGCCTCCCCGTGCACAATTACGCTTTGAACGCCCAGGGTGGCCTCGTGTGGAAAGCGCCCAATGGCTGCGCCTCCGACACTGTTTTGTGCACCAATATACCTTTCAGCCAGATCAGTCAATACCTCATTACCGACAACCTTTCCAGCAATTTGGAATACACGAATTGCGGCAACTTTGTCGGCATCGTGCTGGACACAGGACTGCACCGTCTGCATTTTTTGAATACTGCCAACACTTGCGAATACGCCCTTGAGGTATCGCTGGAATGTCAGCAATTGCTTCCCGGCAGCAGCACCGATATCACCCTGGGCATTGGGGAGCAAAGCACCCTTTGCCTCGATACCAGCCTTTTGGGCGGCAACATCGCCGGCCTGACAAACATCTGCGAAGACGATGCGGGGTCTACCATTATCGGCTATACCTTTAATACCCAGCAATGGTGCGTGAGCATCACCGGTTTGAACCTTGGGCTCGATACCCTCTGTCTGCAACTTTGTAATGCCGCCAACCAATGCGTCACCTATACCATTTACGTAACGGTGAGCAACCTGGCTTCCGACAGCCTGCTGGCAGTGCCTGATCCCGTGTTCACGCTGGTGAATACCGATGTGGACATTTCAATCATCGGCAATGATATCGTCAACGGGGTGCCGGGCAACCTGGGCGGACTCAGTGCCGTGGATTTTTTGACCCAGCCCAGCTTTGGCGTATTTGGCTACAACCCGCTTACCGGCCTGCTTACCTACAGTCCCAACCTGGGCGCTTGCGGGATCGATTCATTCATTTACCGCATCACCAATGCCCAGGGGAAACAGTCCACCGCCACGATCACCATCACGGTAGTATGCGACAAAGTGCTGGTGTTCAACGGCATTTCACCCAATGGTGATGGCAAAAACGACGTATGGCATATTGTCGGCATCGAACAATACCCGGAGAACGTAGTGCGTGTGTTCAACCGATGGGGCAACCAGGTATTTGAAACAAAAGGCTATACTAACGCGCGTGCCTGGGACGGCACCTGGAACGGGAAGCTGATGCCCGATGGAACGTATTTTTATGTGCTGAACCTTGGAGGCGCCGGGGGGGCGCTGGAGGGGTATTTGCAGATTTTAAGGTGAGTGCGTGCCGGCCGCGCTAAAAATCAAATAGCCATTCCGAACATTCGGAATGGCTATTTGATTTTTGAAACAGGCTAAAAAAAACAGCCCTCCGCCCTTTCTCATTTGAAAGGGCCGGAGGGCCCCCGCCTTCGGTTGTCTTTGCTCAGAAGAGCTTATTTCTTTTGCTAATAGGTAGCGACTTAGTTTTCTCGGTTAATTGGGGTTGGGTATGTTTGATTTTCCTTCTCAAAGAATGTGCGCTTTCAAACAGTAAACGGCGGAAAGCACTTTGTATTTCAAAGATTGTTTAAGAAAAAATGGAGTGAAATTCCATCTGTTATTTTCTTTTGAAACCCATTTGATTTCTGTGTTTCACCAATCTTACTGCAAATATGAACGCTTTTTTTGAATCCGTATTACAATGAAATCTTAATGGTCCTAAAATGGGCTGTTTCTCCGTTTATAATTTTTCAAAAAAACAGCTACATTGTTAAAATATTTGCAACAAAACAAGTGCTTTTATTGAAATATGTTTCGGAATTATTGCCCAATTATGCAAAATATGTAAATTTTTTCAAATCAAAAAAAAATTTAAAAAATCGCCGCTAAACCCGATTTTATGACCGTTTCTTTTCAAAACAACGCCGTTCCTTTGAAATCGAGCGCTTTTACGTCGATGCTTTCGGCACATTCGAAATGGCCTTTCGGGCAGGCCTTGTACCCGTGCAAACCGCAGGGGCGGCAGGGCAAAACAGCTTTTGTTTCGACCACCATAGATTTATCAGACAAAGGTCCAAAGCCGAAAGCGGGCACGGTGGAACAGAAAACGGCGATCACGGGCGCGTTCATGGCAGAGGCGATGTGCATGGGGCCGGAGTCGTTGACGTAGTTCATGGCAGCGCCCCGCATCAGCGCGGCGGATTCCAGGAAGCTGCATTTTCCGGCGAGGTTGCTGGCGCGCTGCTTGCCCAGGGCAGTGCAGAGCATTTCGCAAGCTTCTA
>CAYVPM010000402.1:0-4373 GCA_964453475.1 uncultured Saprospiraceae bacterium
CCGGGCCGCCCCAACCCCGCCCTGCCGCACGCCCGGACACCACGCGTCCGGCCGCCTGCCGGGGGAGAAAGGTGCAGCTCCGCTGGAAGGGCAGAAAAGCATTTCCATTTATTATTCCAATAAATCTTTTCCATCGGAACGTCACCTCTGTAGCCCAAAGGCATCGAATACAGTGTATCCGTTCCATCGGAACGCCACCTTTGTAGCCCAAAGGCATCGAATACAGTATATCCGTTCCATCGGAACGTCACCTTTGTAGCCCAAATGTATCGAATGCAGTATATCCGTTCCATCGGAACGGCACCTTTGTAGTATCGAATGCGGTATATCCGTTCCATCGGAACGTCACCATTGTTGCATCAGGTAGGTTCGTCAAAAAATTCGAACATGTAGTTGGAATTGAATTCAATCTCATACCTTTCTAGTAAGGCGTAGAATTCATTTCGGAATGCCTTTTTCATGTGGTGTTCACGTTGGTTCAAAATGTATTTGATCACGCGGTCAATTTCTTCCCTCGAATGAGAAAAGGCGCCATATCCTTCTTGCCAATTAAACCCTACATCGATGAGCCTGTTTTCGTTGATGAAATTTGTCGATTCAACTTTCAGCACCTTTACTGTCTCTGAAATGGAAACAGCTGAATTCAGGCCAATAAGGATATGCGCATGATCCGGCATCAGGTAAATAGCTAAAAGCTTGTGTTTTTTGTTTTGCAAAATAGCCGTCATGTAACGCTCGACTTGTTCGCGAATTTCTGGTTTAATAAGCGCTTTGCGGTGTTTCACTGCAAAAACAAGGTGAATGTAAAGTTTGGTGAATGTGCTTGCCATTTTGAAGGTGTTTAAGTTGATGAAAAAATTAGGTATTAACGTGTAATTGAACCGCCTATTAATTGATTGTGATTATTGGCCTATCGAAATTACAGGAGTTTTTCAAAAAAGGCAACCTTTGTAAGTAGAAAATTATCGCCCATGTCTGCCACCACCACCCACCATATCCAACGCTTCAAAAGCCAGCACCCGCCCCAGTTCCTTGACGATACCATCATCGTGGAGGCCCCATTAGAAATCGTGATCGGCTACACGGCGCAAGGGAAACGGCATCGCGTGCCCATTGCGGCCACCATGCGCACGCCCGGCGATGATTTCAGCCTGGTATCTGGCTGGTTGTTCGCCGAGGGCGTCGTTGGCCAGCCTTCGGATTTAATGCAAGTGAAATACCTGGGCAATACCGACACTGTATTGGTGGAACTGGCGCCAGGCGTGATTTTCCGTCCCGAGGAAAACCAGCGTCGCTTCCCCATCAGTTCTGCCTGTGGCTGGTGTGGCCGCGATGCCAATGCAGGGGAGGGCCCGAATATCCTTCCAAATTCCCTGAAAGTGTCGAGCGAACTGATCTGTCGCTTGCCCGCTTTGCTGCGCGAAGGCCAGGGTTTGTTCAGCGCCACCGGCGGCGCACATGCTATTGCGCTGGTGGATGTTTCCGGGCAGTTGGTACTGCGCTGTGAGGATGTGGGCCGGCACAATGCGATGGACAAATTGCTGGGCGCCTTGTTCCGTGACGGGCAGTTGCCATTGCAACAGCATATTGCCGTTTTCAGCGGCCGTTTGGGTTACGAACTTGCTCAAAAGTCGCTTGCAGGGGGCGTCCAGGTGGTATGCTCCATCGGCGCCCCGTCCAGTGCCGCCCTCGAACTGGCCGAGGCTTACGGTATGACTGTTTGCGGGTTTGTCCGCCCGGAAGGATTCAACTTATATTGCGGCGAAAGCCGTATTTTTGAGGTATGAAACTACGGTTCGACCATCAATCACTGCGGCTGCGCGTCCGGAAGTCGGATGTTGAAAAGCTTTCCCAAGACGGGTTTGTTGAGGAAACAGTACAATTCCCGCTGGGCAGATTGGTTTACAGACTCGAAATTGGAGACAATGTACAGCCGCTTTCGGCATCGATGGAAGCGCATCTCATTTGCGTACGCATTCCCGCCGACGAGGCTTCGGAATGGATAAATACTGAAAATGTCGGCATTTACGGAAGTTTGCACACCGATGTGGAGAAAAAAATGCTGGAAATTTTGATTGAAAAGGATTTTCCCTGCAAACATGGCTCTACAGCCGATAATGCCGATTCTTTCGAGGAATTGAGCCAGCTTTGAAAACGTCCAGAGGATGCCAATGGGGGGATGCGCCTACCCTTTTTTAGTTATTGGCACTTCTTTTGTTTCTGCTTGTGAAACTTTTTATTGAAACGCAATGAGAAACGTTACTTTACTCCTACTATTGGCTTTTTGCCTCCTTTTTACCCCATCATTTTCCCAAAACCGAGCTTTCCCTAACGCGATCCACGCAAAATTGAATGTCAACGACTACGGGCTCCTGTTCAACAACGAGCTTAAGGTCGGGCAAGGATTCGAATTTGCTTACTTCCGAAACGTGGCGCCTGCCCTGAACGTAGGCGTGCCGATAAAAATGGGATTGTCCAAATTGCCGGGTACAACCGGCAACACCGTGACCAGCAGCTTCGACCTTGTGTGCCGGCTCGAAAACATCAAGAGTGAGAAAAAAATTATCCCTTTTGCATTTGCTGGCGCTGGCTTAATGCTGTCTGAATTCAAGGATGGCCATGCGCAATTCCCTTTTGGCGCCGGGGTCAATTTCAGGGTTTCCAGGTTTGCATTTATCAGCCTGCAAGTAGAGTTCAGAAAGGCTCTTGTTGATGATCGGGATAACCTGCAATTGGGCTTGGGCTATGTGTACTTGCTCAACAAATCGGAAACTCCACCGCAGAAACAACCCGTTCCAATGAACGACGACGACCGCGACGGCATACCCAACGACCTCGATAAATGCCCCGCAGAACCCGGTACCGCAGCTGCTCTCGGCTGCCCCGACCGGGATAACGATGGCGTCTCTGATGTTGACGACCTTTGCCCCGACGATCAAGGAAAGCTGGAAACCGGCGGATGCCCCGACTACGATGCCGATGGTATTGCTGACAAAGATGATCAATGCCCGACGGAGTCGGGGAGCCTGAACGGCTGCCCGGATACGGACTATGACGGGGTGCCTGACAAAGACGACAAATGCCCTTCTGAAGCCGGACTGGCCACCAATTTCGGCTGCCCGGAAGCAAAAGACTCCGATGGCGACGGATTTGACGATGACGTGGATATGTGCCCCAGCGTAGCAGGAGCACTCAAAGGCTGCCCGGACAAGGATAACGACGGCGTGGCTGACAAAGACGACAAATGCCCCGATATTGCAGGCTTGACCACCAATAACGGATGCCCTGAGGCTAAAAAAGACGCTGACGGCGACGGCTTTACGGATGATGTCGACATGTGCCCCAATGCTGCCGGCCCGCTCAATGGCTGCCCCGACCGGGATAACGACCGCGTGGCTGACAAAGACGACAAATGCCCCGATGTGGCAGGCTTGACCAGCAATGGCGGCTGTCCTGAAGCCAAAAAAGACGCTGACGGCGACGGCTTTACGGATGATGTTGATATGTGCCCCAATGCGGCCGGCCCACTCAAAGGGTGCCCGGATCGGGATAACGATGGCGTTGCCGACAAAGACGATAAGTGCCCAGATGGGGCAGGGACCGCTAGGAACAACGGTTGTCCGGAACTCTTGGCAGAGCCCGACAAAGACGGCGATGGCGTGGCGGACAGCATCGACCCATGCCCGAACAAAGCCGGCACGTTTGGCGGCTGCCCCGATACCGATGGTGACGGTGTTGCGGATAACAAAGACAAGTGCCCGGCAACACCCGGCACGGCAGCCAACAACGGCTGCCCGGAAGTGAAAAAAGAAGTTACGGAGCGGTTGGCTTATGCCGCTAAAGCTGTCCAGTTTGAAACGGCAAAGGCCATCCTGAAAAACGAGTCTTATTCTATATTGGATGAAATTGTGGTCATCATGCGTGAAAACGCTGACTATACCCTCGCCATCAGTGGCTATACGGATGATGTTGGCAGCGACGAACGCAACCTTGAACTTTCGAAAGACCGCGCCAAGGCCTGTTATGACTACCTGGTATTCCGGGGCATTAAGCAGGATCGTTTGCGCCATGCCGGGTTTGGCGAAGCGCGGCCGATTGCGACAAATGATACCGCGGCGGGACGTGAGTTGAACCGCAGGGTAGAATTTGAGCTTTTGTTCAATTGATTTTAGCGAAAAACAAAAACCGGCAGTTCGCCTAAACGAATCTGCCGGTTTTGCCATACTTAAAAACCGGATTAAAGTAAGTATAGGAGCAATCCTAAGCGAGGAATTATAATCTGTTGGACGTTAGGAAAACTTCCAAATCATCCAACTGATGCCACAAAAGTATGCCAAGTTTTCCAAATGTAATATAGGAGACGAAAAAAAAGT
>CAYVPM010000403.1:0-4372 GCA_964453475.1 uncultured Saprospiraceae bacterium
GGTGGGTCACCCCGTTGAAGGTGCTGGTTTTGACCATGGTATAGTGGATCATGTCTTCTAGAATGATTTGCTCTCCTGTTTTCAGGGGCTTTTCAAAGGCGTAAACTTCGTGGAAATCGCCGCTGAGGCAACTTGAGCCACCCAGGCGGTACAAATGCTTTGCTGATTCAGGTGCAGCATCAACATCGGCATAGGCGCCGCGCACGCCGGGCCGATAGGGCATTTCCAAGGTGTCGGGCATGTGCGCCGTGAAGGAAACATCCAGGTTGGCCGTTTTTACCCCTTTGTTTTTTACAATATCCAGCACGGTGGCTACAAGCACCCCGGTATCCCAGGCGAAGGCGCTGCCTGGCTCCAGGATTACCTGCAGGTGTGGATGCCTGGCTTTGAATGCTTTCAATATTTGGATAAGGTGTTCGACATCGTAGCCTTTACGGGTCATAAGGTGGCCGCCGCCGAAATTCACCCACTTGAGTTTGGGCAGGAAGGCGCCAAACTGGCGTTCAAAATGCCCCAGGGTAGTTTCCAGGTCGAAGCTGCTGCTTTCGCAAAGGGTGTGAAAATGCAGCCCTTCGATGCCTTCCGGGAACGTTGCCTTAAAATTCTCCACGGCTTCGCCGAGCCGGGAGCCAGGTGCAGCTGGGTTGTACAGTGCCGTTCCCACGGGCGACCACCCTGGGTTTACCCGTATGCCCGGGCTTACCTTGTCCGGATGATTCAGGAGTTTTTTGCTGAACCGCTTCCATTGCGAAAGCGAGTTGAAGGTAATATGGCTCGAAAGCTTTAATATTTTGTTGAATTCCCTGGGAGCATAGGCAACGGCGTAGGTATGGGCTTTTACCCCCATTTCTTCATGGCAGAGCATCACTTCGTGCAGGGAGGATGCCGTGGCGCCACCAACATATTCGCGAACAATCGGGAAGGCACTCCACATGGCAAAGCCTTTGAATGCAAGTATTATCTGGGCCCCACTTTCGCGCTGCACCCGGCTGATAAGCTCGAGGTTTTGCCGCAGGCGCGTTTCTTCAAGGACAAAACAAGGGGAGGGAACTTTGCTTTTCAATTTGATGATGTTTTATACTGTGATTAAAGTGATTTGAATGATTTGAGTGACCTCCTACGCCCACCGGTGCAAAGGCAGTTAGGCCAATTTTACAGCGGTGGCGGTCACCCCCTTTTTCCCGCGCTTGGTTTCGAACAGCACCACATCACCTTCCGCGATTTTATCCAGCAGGTCTGCTTTGAATACAAAAACCTCCTTGCCGGAAATCTCTTCTATGATAAAGCCGAAGCCTTTACTGGGGTTGAAAAATTTGACTTTGCCTTTATACATGGACCATGATTAAAGTGATTTGAATGATTTGAGTGACCTCCTATGCCCCGAAAAAGGGCTTAGAAGGGTGAAAACAAAAGCCTGATTTTAAAGTGATTGTAGTATTCCAATCTTGGGAATACTTGGCATTGACTATAGTGTTAATTGTTTGTGGTTGCAAAAGTAGTTGACTCCGGGCTACTCCCTGTTGTTTTTCAAAATGAAACACAGTTCTGAGAAACAATAATTTTAATATAAATTTTGCAAATATGTTATTTTTCGGCACTAAAAATGTATTTTGAAATAAAATAAGTAAATTTGTATTGAGATTTTGTATTTATTAAAAATAATACTCAAAGGGTATTTTGCCGTCCCGCCTAAGATGTTTTCCTTTTCCGTGAACCTTGTTCACGCTCTTTTCAAAGCCAACATAAAATAACGGCCCGGACTTTCGGGCTTCATCCTTAATTTTTTCAAAAACCTGATTTACGATGAAAAAAACGTTCTTCTCTCTCCTGCTTTTTTGCGGCTTTTTAGCCCCTGTTTTTGCCCTTACCGACATTTGTGACATCACCATTGGCCCCGACAGCAAGGTTGCGGCCTTTGCCAACGGTGAAAACGTGACCGTGATGATGGGCTATTCCACGGATGAAGTGGCCGGTGTGCGCATTTTTGCAAGGCCATTCACCAACGGAAGCCTTTCGCCCGGCTATGCTGCCAGCGGCTCGGGCCTCTATATGGGTACTGGCACAGCAACTGGGACCTTCACGATTTCTTCCGGGAATGTCTTGGTCAATGAAATCCGCATCGAGGTTTTTGCCTCAGACAACACGACCTTGCTGCGACGGTTTTGGGTGCCGGTGCGTTTCCGTTTTGGCAGTGCCGGCGTACACCACTTCAGTTTTTCCAGCAATACTCCGGTTACTTCATTGTTGTTGGGTGAAAATTTCACCACGTCTTTCCAATACAACGTGACACATCCCGGTGGCGTGCGTGTGTTTGTTCGCCCCTTCACCAATGGGAGCCTGACGCCGGGTTATGGCGCCAGCGGTTCGGGGGTGTATACGGGGACTGGCAGCACCAGTTCAAATTTTAACATTGCCAGCGGCAAAAATGTGCATGTTGATGCGCTTCGGGTTCAAGTCCTCAACGCTGACCAATCAGTGCTGCTCGACGAATTTTTTATTCCTGTAAACCTGTATTTCAGCACCGTTAAAATCACGGACATCGTTCCACAAGGGGGCAATTTCCCCTACAACAATGAGAACCGGATGATCAGCTATAACTATTCCACCACAGAAGCGGGAGGCGTGCGCATTTTTCCCCGGCCCTGGACAAACGGTGCATTGACGCCAGCTTATTCCGCTTCCGGCTCTGGAATTTATTCTGGTTCTGGCGCAACCAGCGGTACATTTACCATTACATCTGGAAACCAGCGGGTGGATCATACCCGCATCCAGGTCACCAACGCCGACCAGTCTGAGGTACTTTTACTGATGTATTATCCCGTTGAGTATACCTTTGGCAATTTCCTGGTGGAAAGTATAGAACTTTGCCCGGCCTCTCCGGCGCGCCTGGAAAACGGATCCAAAGTGAACATCAAATTTGGCTATTACAACGACCAAGGGGTGGATACCCGCATTTTTGTGCGCCCGATTACAAACGGGAGCCTCACGCCAGGCTATGGAGCCTCAGGATCCGGCTTGTATGCCGCAGGCGGTGGTACTGGCAATGCCAACTTTACCATCAACTCTGGCAATCAGGTGGTAGACCAATTGCGCTTTCAGATTACAAATGCCGACCAATCCGCACAGCTGGCGGAGTATTTTATACCGGTGAAGTACGTATTTAATGGTGCTTTCGTGTCAGCCAACTCTCCGAGTGATGTGGTGGAGTCAATATCCATATTCCCCAACCCGGCAGTCGACAATAGCAACCTTTCTGTATTGCTGAAAGAAAACCAGCAAGTACATGTTTCTGTTACCGATCTTTCCGGCAGGCAGGTGCTGGATTTTGGCACCCGCAACGTTTCTGCCCAAACGCAGGAACAATGGCAAATAAACAGCGGCAACAGCTTGCCCAATGGCACTTACGTAGTCCTGGTAGAAGGCGAAAACTTCAGGGAATCACGTAAGTTGGTTGTAGTACGGTAGACGTTGTACGGTTGACGGTTGACGGTAGACGGTGGACGGTTGCACAGCATGGGTTTTTTAGGGGGCATTGTTTTCCAGCATGCTTGGTTGAAATAATGGTTCAGGTTTTGGCAAAACCGCTGAAAACCAAACCCAAGCGTTCGTAAAGGTGATGTGCAACCGTCCACCGTCCACCGTCCACCGCTAACCGTCTACCGTCCACCGTCATAAAAATACAGTTCAACCTTTGTATCCTGCAACCCAACCGTTAATGCTTTGTTCATTATTTGTTTGAAGGGAGATTTGTCCCATCATTCATAAAAAAACGAAGCACAATGCAAGCAAAAACCCTCTGGAGCATTCTACCACTGCTGATTTTCCCCTTTTTACTTTTTTCTCAATCACAAACGTTGCGCGGAACGGTGCTGGACAAGCAATCCGAAACGCCGTTAATCGGAGCCACCATTCAATTGTTAAACCAATCGAATAATGGGGGCGAGCAGCTTTCCGGGCTTGGCGCTGTTTCCGATGTCAATGGCGTATTTGCCATCAAAAACGTGCCGGTCGGAAGGCAGGCGCTGCGCATCACCTATTTGGGCTATGAGCCGCAAACCATGTCGAACATCCTGGTGACGGCCGGAAAAGAGGTGTTGCTGGATGTCCGCCTCGAAGAAGCCTACAATAAAATAAACGAAGTGGTGGTGACGGCCAAATCCGACAAGGACAAGCCCATGAACGAGTTGGCCACGGTGTCGGCACGGCAGTTTAACACAGAGGAAGTAATGCGTTATTCTGGCGGCAGGAGCGATGTAGCCAAGCTCGTGGCCAATTTTGCCGGAGTAGCTGCCAACAACGATGCCCGCAACGACATCATTATTCGGGGCAACTCTCCAACCGGAGTACTTTGGCGCCTTGAAGGCATCCCCAT
>CAYVPM010000404.1:0-4366 GCA_964453475.1 uncultured Saprospiraceae bacterium
ATACTGGGAAGACTGGCTGGGGCATAACGTTGCGGTATTGACCATTACCGGGTTAACACAGCCGGGTTCAGCCACGGTAAGGGCCTGGCACTTGGTTGAAGCGCAGGTAAGTGACCCATCTGCATTGGAAACATTGTACTGGGCACAAACGAGGTAATTGCCGAAACCAGGCAATGGCGCCGACAACTCAGGCGTGGTGGCCAGCACATTGCTGCTCTTGCTGCTGTACCATACGATGGATTGTAATGCAAGGTCATTCTGGCCATTGACAGGGAATACTTTTCCAGACAACTGTGTGCCCACAGCGGTAACCCGCATGTCAAATCCACAGCCATTGCTGTTTTGGGCATCAACCTTTATGGTTTGGCAGGAATTAGCGACGTTTCCAAAAGGATCAGTCACTTTCAGGCAAACCTCGTAATCGCCTTTTTGCGGAAAACTGTGTGCTACATTTCTACCGGTTGCAACCGAGCCATCGCCGAATTCCCAATGACAGATTTGAGTTTGAGGGTCGTAAACATTCCCTTCAAAATTGAACAACAGCCCATCATTGGCATCCGGATAATAGCCAAAAACCGAAACACAAGGCAATGTGTCAGAAATGCAGGTGAGTGATACGATTTGCCCGTTAGCATTGGGCGGGCAGCCAACAGGCATGGGCGCCAGGGAAGTAGAAAAGGAAATCGTTTGACCTCCAATGAGCTTATCGGCGCCTAAAACAGCCCGATAAACCTGACCATTGTCGAGGTCAATGATTTTTGCACCACAACCTGGTGTGACACTGGCGACCCAACCAACCTTGTTGCATTGTGCACGAGCCTGCCCGTCCCAAAGCAAAAATGCTCCCAGAAAAAACCACGCGAAAGAAAAAGTAACGTTGCGCATAAGCGTTTATTGAACGTTAAAAAACTGGTGTTTTAGAATGGGCAATGGGTTTGCTATGATTGAAAGATGCAGTTCTACTATACAAAGGTTGGGGAAAAAGTGGAATAAATCAAATACATTTTACTAAACTTGCCGGGATTTTTTTTTATTCTAATATGAATTAAGAAGGTGATAGTCAGTAAAATAACTTGCCTACACAATATATTCAAGTACTTGCACAATGCTCAGCGACAAACTGCTTTCCCTGCTATCATCTTTTTCAAAAGTGGAACTCAACCGTTTCCGGAAATACTTGCTTTCTCCTTACCTGAATGAACAACCCGATGCAACACGTTTATTCGACCTGTTGAATGAAATTATACGCAAAGGCGATGCTGATTTAACACTATTGCCCAAAGCTGCCGTATGGGAAACACTCTATCCCGGCAGAAAGTTTGACGATGCGCACTTAAGGCGGCTTTCTTCCGACTTGACCCAGCAGGCCATGAACTTCATGGTTGCTGAAGCTCGAAAAAATGACCCGCTCCATGAAGCCCTGGACTTGCAGAAGGTACTCGAAAAACCTCAGCTCAAAAAACAACTTGCCAGCACCGAACGGCATATTTTCAAGCTTTTTGAGGAAGCCCAGGGGCAGTCCAGCGAATTGTTGCTGGCCCAATTCAGGATGCACCACCGCGTTTTTAGCCGCGCTTCCAAGGTTGTGGCGACCATCGGCTATGGGGACAAACTTTCTACAGCCGATTTTTACCTGGAATGTTTTTACCTGATTCAAAAATTGAAATACTATGTTGCCTGGCTCCAATTCAGCGGTATCCGCGCAACCGAAAAAATTGTGCCCCTCATGCCCGGTTTTTGGGAATACCTGGAGGAGCCGCGGTTCAGCGATGTTCCCTTGCTGACCGTTTACCGGAGGGTTGTAAAATGTTTTTCAGAACAGGATGATGAACAGCATTTCAAAAACCTTTTGGAATACCTGGAAAAACAGACGCACAGGCTTACAGAAGAAAACCTGCGGGAATGTTATCACATGGCTCAGAATTACTGTGCACTAAAGATCAACCAGGGGAGGACGGACTACTACTCTGTTTATTTCAACCTTCAGAAAAAGGTCGTACAACTGGATATTTTGCTCGAAAACGGGGAGCTTTCCGAAGGGGTGTTCAAAAATATTATCACGAGCGGCCTGCGTGTAGGGGAATTTGCCTGGACAGAAAACTTTATCCATGAATACTATCCCTACCTTCCTGCCAATATTCGCGAAAACGCCCGCACCTTTAACCTGGCAAACCTGTACTCACACCAAAAAAAGCACGACGAAGTGATCCGACTGCTGAGCAATGTGGAATACAGCGACATCGTGTACACCCTCGGCGCCAAACTCGTCCTGCTCAGAACTTACTATGAATCCAAAGAAAACATGGCGTTGGATTCTCTCATGGACAGTTTCCGGATCTTTATTCGGAGGAATAAACAAATGTCCAAAAGCTTGAAAAAGGAGTACATCAACTTCCTGACATTCCTTTCCAAACTGGCAACCATGGGTGGCAGCCGGAAAAAGGACATTCATTTATTGCAAAAAAAAATAAACGAAACACAGTCGGTAATTTCCAAAAAATGGCTGCTTGAAAAAATAGATGAACTGGGAAAGAAATAATCGGCTGCTCCGGCTTACCATCAGCTTTTTGGCCATGGCAGCAATGCCTGCCTGGGCTCAAAACATTGCCCTGGAAGCTTCCTTCTACCAGGGCGTCGTTTGGCGGCATACCCCCAAACTTACAACCCAAACCGGCGAAGGCATCAACGGTCAGGAGCTCGGCATCCGATGCCAAACCCTGGGCCGCAAGGATTGGCAAGCCTGGCAGCGCTACCCCTCGCTGGGTGCTTCCTTGGCGCATTTTCAGCTCGGGGAAGGCGCGCACGAGCGGGCCTTCGGTTTACTCCCCTGGCTGAACGTACCGATATTTCACGCAGGTTGGTTCCAGGCAAATTTTCGCATCGGCACGGGCCTCGCATGGGTTTCCAGGCCTTATGACTGGTGGGTTAATCCCCGGCAAAATGCGATTGGATCGCATTGGAACAATATGACCCAGTTCCGCTTTGGCGCCGAGGCCAGGCTCAATGCCCATGCCCGCCTGCTGCTGGGGGGCAGCTTTACCCATTTCTCAAACGGCGGCACCGCATTGCCGAATTATGGCATCAATGTGTTGTCTGGCTGGGTTGGGGCCAGCTGGTCGCCAAAGCCATTGTACGCAAGCCATCGCAAAGCAGCGACCACAAGCCGGAAATTGACCGACAGGCGATTGGGCGGATTGTTGCAGGGCGGTTTTTCCGCCATTCAAATAGCCACTTTCGACGGGCCAAAATATCCGATTTGGTCGGGCGCGGCTGCTGTAGTGTTCCGTTTCAACAAGCTGCACCGGGCTTCCCTTGGCATTGACTTCGAACAGAACAAGGCCATTTATGCCTGGGGGCTGCACAGCGCCCGGTTCGCCGATAAAGCTAGTGCCCGGCATGGGGCCAGCCGCATTGCGGTGTTCATGGCAGAAGAGTTCTTGTTTGGCGACCTTGCCATTCAATTGCAGGCTGGGCGCTATTTCGGTAAAAAGCGCAACGCTTTTGTGCCAAAACAACTGTACAGCAAACTTTCCATGCGCTGGTATTTACCGGAAAAAATCCGTACCACCGTGCGCCCCTTTTTAGGAATTACTATAAAAGCACATGCTTTCACGGCGGAATACATAGCCTGGAACCTCGGCTTTGCCTTTTAAGATCAACGGATTCTCCCGATGCTGTACCCAATAAACAAGTGTGGGCGCACAAGGGCCGAACGTGCCGGAGCAGCCATTGGCGACACATATGGAATTTCCAGGTTATGCATCCCGCTCAACCTCGCTTCAATGTACCAGCGCTGGCCGAACCGGCGGCTGATGCCTATATCATAGGCAAGACCCGGCAGCCATTTCGTATGCGCAAGCATGGATTGCCGCTCCTGGAAAAGTTTGTACAATTTGCGTTCTGTCCAACGTTCCGGCCAAGTGCCATAAATGGTTGCTTTACCAACTGTCCCATGCAGTACAAAAGTTTGTTTTACTGCATAAAATTGGTGCCGAACAAGTGAAAGGGAAGGTTGAAGGAATAGCTGCCATTTCGAACGCTTTTTCCCAAAAATAAAGCGATGTCCCAAGCGCAGGTTGAGCGAGGATATTGGTATAAACTCCGGCAATATGGGCAAAGGGCGGCCCTCTCCTTCAAAGCTCATTGACGAGCCGGTAAGGGTGTTCAAGTGAAGTCCAATAAAGGTGTCCGTTTTAAGTTCTGCAAAAGCGGCCACCAACTCCCCATTAAACAGGCCGAAATCACTGGCTCTGTTGTGCTTTTCCCAGCTTCCCTGCACCGCAATGGCTGCACGAGGCGAAAACTGCCATTCCAGGCTTCCGCCAAGGCCGTTCCGCAGTGCCATGGATACATCAATTTTTGCGGC
>CAYVPM010000405.1:0-4365 GCA_964453475.1 uncultured Saprospiraceae bacterium
GGCAAACCGAGGAGCCGAGCAGCAGTAATTCCTGGCCGTTTACCACATCTTCAATTAAATGGAGGCGAACAGTCGGATCAGCCAAGGGCTGTGGCTTTGACGCTTCCTGCTTTTGACAGTTTTGAGCAAAAAAAATCAGGGAGAGCGAGCAAAGCAAAAGGTAGGTACGGCGCATAGCAGGTAGTTTATACTGTGATTCGCCTGATTTTTGTGTTTTAAAATGATTGATTCAACTGATTTTGAAGTAATTACAAACATCAGAATGCACAAAACCTGGCGGCGTAAGATATAGTAATCTCCAAAAGTAGCGATATTTGGGAAATTTGTCTTGCTCGCCTATACATCCACCCTGATATATCCGCGCACTGGGGCAAACCCAAAATTCATCCGTAGTTTTGCACATCATCAAATTATCACATTATCAAATTAGCATATAAAAATGTCCAATCAAATCAGCCAGATTACCCCTGTAGGCCCCTGGAGCTTTTTCGCCGACCTCAACGCCATTCCCCGCCCCTCCAAAAGAGAGCAGCGCATCGCCCAATGGGTGAAAGATTTTGGTAAAAAACATGGCCTTGAAGTGCTGGTCGACGGCTTCGGCAACATCATTATTAAAAAACCCGCCTCGCCGGGGCGCGAAAAAAGCCCTGTTACCATCCTGCAAGGCCACCTCGACATGGTACATTCCAAAAACGCCGACGTGACCTTCGATTTTGAAACCCAGGGCATCGACATGTATGTGGACGGTGATTGGGTGCGCGCGCGGGGCACCACGCTCGGCGCCGACAACGGCCTGGGCGTTGCGGCCATACTCGCCACGCTGGCTTCCAAAGACATCAGCCACCCCGCCCTGGAAGCCCTTTTCACCCTCGATGAAGAACAGGGCCTCGGGGGGGCCAAAAACCTGGGACGCGGACTGCTCAAAGGGAAGGTGCTGCTCAACCTCGACACCGAAGAAGACCACGTGCTCACCATCGGTTGTGCCGGCGGCATCGATACCCTGATCGACTGGGACTACAAGGAAGACGCAACGCCCGACAACCTGACGGCCTTCAGCATCAAAGTCAGCAGCCTGCAAGGCGGCCACAGCGGCATGGACATCCACCGGGGCCGCGCCAATGCCAATAAATTACTCGCGCGGGTGCTCATGGCCTGCCAGCCCGCCGGCTTGCGCATCGCCCGTTTCGACGGCGGCAACCTCCGCAACGAAATCCCGCGGGAAGCTACTGCCCTGGTGGCCGTCAGAAATGAAAAGCGCTTCCAAAAGCTGCTGAAAACTGTTGCCAAAGAAATCGCCATCGAATTCAGCACACCGGAGCCCAACCTGAAAGTAGAAGCCAGTGCCGCAGCAAAGCCAGCCAGGGTAATGCGCCGCGGCGACCAGGCAAAATTTCTACACGCCATCCGTGCCGTGCACAACGGGGTGTACCGCATGAGTCCGGAAATCCCGACCCTGGTAGAGGCGTCTACCAACCTGGCCAAAATCACCCTGGCTGAGGGGAAAATGACCATCGGCTCCCTGCAGCGCAGTTCCGTGGAAACCAGCAAAGCCGATGTGGCCGCCGCCTTCCGCGCCCCTTTCGACCTGTTGGGCGCCAAGGTGCAAACCGCCAACGAATACCCCGGCTGGAAGCCCAACCCAAGCTCCAAGTTGGTGAAAAAAATGGCCGATATTTACGCGAAGATGTTTGGCGAAGCGCCTGTCATTGAAGCTTGCCACGCAGGGCTGGAATGCGGCATCATCGGCGAGGCATATCCCGGGCTGGACATGGTTTCTTTCGGGCCGCTCATCACCGGCGCACACAGCCCCGACGAGCGCGCGTCCATTTCCAGTTTTCAAAAATTCTGGAAATATTATGTGGAAGTGTTGAAGGCTATATGAGGAGCCTATGTCATCCTCTTTGCAAATACTGCCTTAAGCGCCGCTGCCTCAAATTGTCGCCCTATTTTCGGCTCGGATTTACCATATAATAACTAAACACTCCACACAATAACTAACAACTCCACCACATGACATCATTCAGACACACGCTTACATTCGCGCTGCTCTTTTTTATTTCTGGTCAATTGTTCGCCACACACATCGTTGGCGGTGGCATCACCTATGAGTGTATCGGCAGTTCAGGCACCAACCGCACCTACCGTTTCACCATGAAAGTGTACCGCGACTGCCTCAACGGCCAGGCGGAATTTGACAACAACGCCAACATCGCCATTTACCGGGGCAGCTTTCTTTCCAGCACCACTTTTGCCACTTTCACCGTGCCCAGGGGGCCTGTTGTGGATGTCAGCATCAACCAACCCGATTGCATCAACAACCTGCCCACTATTTGCCTGCAGGAAGCCACGTACACTTGGGAGCGTACCTTGCCAGAGAGCTCCATGAGCTATTTTGTGGAATATCAGCGCTGTTGCCGCACCAATGCCATTGCCAACATCGTCAACCCGGCCAATACCGGCGCTACCTACTACGTGGAGATTACGCCTGTAGCCCAAACTTTGTGCAACAGCAGTCCCATATTCAATAATTTCCCGCCTGTGGTAATTTGCAACAACTACCCCATTGAGGTAGATTACGCTGCCACCGACCCCGATGGCGATGTATTGGTGTATAAGTTTTGCGCTCCTTATTCAGGCGGTTCCCAGGGTGGCGGCGGCTGCAATTCCCCCCAACCCAACCCGCCCTGCCCACCGCCATACACCCCGGTGAATTTTATCGCCCCGACCTATTCCGCAACTCAGCCCATGGCCGGCAACCCGGTGATAATGATTAATGTCAACTCCGGGGTAATAACCGGAACACCGCACCTGAACGGCCAGTTTGTAGTCGGCGTTTGTGTGGAAGAATACCGCAACGGGGTACTGCTTTCCGTGACACGCCGTGACTTTCAGTTCAACGTGGCGCCCTGTGCGCCGCAGGTTTCGGCACAGATAGAATACGACGACATAACGGGTCTGCAACAATACCTGATTAAGCAATGCAGCGGCTCGAAAACGCTTACCATCGTCAACCAAAGCATCGGCGGGGCCACCATCAGCGATTTCAAGTGGTCTTTCGACCTGAACAATGGCAATACCCTCACCAACAACACGGATTACAACCTGACAGTCACTTTTCCGGATTTCGGCACCTACAACGGCACCTTGATTTTGAACGAAGGTCTGGATTGCGGCGACACGGCATACATCCAGGTGAAGTTGTACCCGGCGGTTAATGTCGATTTTGGCCCCGACATCAAAATATGCAAGGACAGCACCGTTACGCTGGATGCGGGCGTCGGGTTTACTGCTTACGAATGGCAAAATGGCGCCTCAACCCAAACTTTGAGTGTGAACGGCACCGGTACTTATTTTGTCGCGGCTGTCGATAATTGCGGTGATTTGCATACCGACTCCATACTTGTCACCATCAGCCCTGTACCTGCCGTAAGCCTTGCCGACGCTGCCGTTTGCCCCGGCAAGTCGGTCACCCTGGACGTCCCGGGTTTTGTCAACTATGCATGGTCGCCTCCTGCGGGCCTGAGTTGTAACAATTGCCCCGCGGTCACCATCCAGCCTGGCAGCAGCACGACCTATACTTTCCATGGCATCAACCAGGACGGCTGTTCTAAAATGGACACTTTCGACATTTCGGTGCTGCCTACGCCCATGAAAACCTACACCATCAAGTTTTACCCCAATCAATCGGTAACGCTTGGCGGCCAAACCTATTCACAGCCTGGTACCGTGACGCTGGGCGTGGCATCTACCACGGGCGGTTGCGATTCCATCAACACCTACATCCTGGAACTGCTCCCAACGGCGCTTAACATCCAATGCCCGGCCAATATCACCGTTGCCATACCCGGCAATGCCAACAGTGCAACGGCTAATTATGCGCTCCCAAGCGTCACAACGGATTGCCCTGGAGCCAGCCCAACGCCCCAGCTGACACAAGGCCTTGCTTCTGGCGGGAGTTTCCCGCCTGGTGTGACCACTGTTTGTTACACAGCCAGCAATACTTGCAGCGACAACAAATCTTGCTGTTTTACCGTGACGGCTACGACCCTGAGCATCCAATGTCCGCCGAACCAGACCCTTCAACTGCCGGTTGCAGCGACTACGGTTGTTGCGAACTACGCTATGCCCAGCACAAGTGGCAACTGCGCCAGTCCGGCTACCCTCAGCTTACAGCAGGGCTTGGCAAGCGGCAGCGGTTTTCCGCTGGGCCTCAACACCGTTTGCTACCAGGCCAGCAACGCCTGCGGAAACACCCGCAGTTGCTGCTTTACCGTCTCGGTACAGGATGCGCCAGATGCCTGCGACATCAAATTCATCGGCTGCATGCGCTGGGAGCTGCTGGATATCCGCCTGCAATGCTGTGCG
>CAYVPM010000406.1:0-4359 GCA_964453475.1 uncultured Saprospiraceae bacterium
GGCGATACAAACCCGCACCAACAGCCAGCTTTTTTAGATGCCCCGCACGTACCAAAGGGCAAATACCAGCAGCGAAGCCAGCGGCACGTAGGCGTAAAAATATTCCAAGAAGCTGTCCAGAGATTTCGAAGGAGCATACATTTTTACCAAGAGAGAGGTAATGGCGAAAAATAGCAGCCAAACCAGTTCCGGGCCGATGAGTAGTTGTAAATATCGCGGCATGAATCAATAGATTGTTTTTTGTGTGCTGAATTGCCCGTTTGGCGCCACCTCCACCAACAAGGGGAAGGACTTAATGAACTGAATTTGATACAAGAATACGTCCGTTATTTCAATATCCAGTTCGTAAAAACCGGGGAGCAGGGCGCTGCAGTCAATCAGGCCATCAGGAAAGGCTTGCCAATCCCGCGCCCAAACTTCATGTTTACGCATCCGGTCACGGAGGCGTAGCGTTTTAGCCCCCCCCGCCAAGTTTTGTAGCGGCAATTGCAAGCCCTGGGCATTTATACCGTTTATTTCAGCCAGGCCAATGCCGTATTTCAAATTTGAGACGGGCTCCGTCGATTGACCCGACACCCTGCTTGCCCCGGTTATCCGGCAAGGGCCGCTGCGCAAGTCGGCCGATTCAAATATTTCGGGCGGGCACAGTGCAGTCATGGCAAGAGGCAGTTCGCAGGGAAGGCCATTGCCGCCATCGGGAAGTTGATAAACACGTTTGTCTAAAAAGCTTTGGCGCTCACGGAGGCGCGTATCGTCGTCCCAGCCGCTGATGCCCGTAGCCGCTTCCAGCTCGAATACGAGTCCCGCCGGATGCCGGATAAAGGCCTGGGTGAGTGCGACCAAAACAGTTTTCATATTTTTAAGGAAAAGGCGTACTTCGATAGCCTGTTGCTGAGCAAAAGAGGTTCAGCCCAAAAGTAATGCCTTGCCGGTTAATACCCGTCGAAAATTACAATTCATCCCGCAGCACTTCGAGCGGCGGTTTTCGCACCACTTCCCGGCTGTTGAACAACCCGATCAGCAAGGTAAGCCCTGTGATGGACAAGAAGGTCGCCACGAGTGGCCACCAGTTGATCTCGAATGGGATGTGAAACGACCATTTGGCCAGCGCCCAGGCGCCGACGACGGAAAGGCCAACCCCGGCCAGGCACGCCAAGGCGCCCAACAGGAAGTACTCCAGGGCATTGATGCGCAATATCTGCCGGCGGCTCGCACCCAGGGTGCGCAGCAGCACGCTCTCGCGTATCCGGGCGAATTTTCCCTGATAAATGGAAGAAATCAGCACCAACAAACCCGTGAGTATGCTGAACATGGCCATAAAACGGATCACAAATGAAACTTTGCCCAGCACCTCATCCACGGAGCGGAGAATTTGGGTAAGGTCGATGGCCGACACGCTGGGGAATTGCCTAACCAGCTCACTCTGGAAACGAGCAGATTGATCGGCATCTTTTACTTTGGAAATGATGACGTGAAATTGTGGCGCTTTTTCCAGAACACCTGTGGGGAACAACACCAGAAAATTAGTTTGGACGCGATTAAAATCCACTTTCCGGACGCTGCCAACCTCGCAATTCAGCAGTGTGCCCTGCACGTTGAAGGCTATTTTGGCGCCTATTTTTGCCTTCATGCTCCGTTGCATGCCATCGGAAATGGATACCTTGATGGGCTCACCAGGTGTATGTACCCCTTTCCACTCCCCTTCCACAATTGATTCTGTTTCAATGAGCGTATCCCGGAAGGTCACCCGGTACTCCCGGTCCCATACCCAATTGGATATGCGGTCTTCGCCGCCTTCGGGCCTTGGCCCGCCCCTCCGGCGGCCTGAGTCCTGTTCCTGCGTGGTGTCGCGCTCTGGCCGTGGGTGCAGCAATTGGTATTGTGCTTTCGTAACGCCATCTATGGATTCAATGCGCGTGGTCACCACAGGCACTTGCTGCATCACAGGCATGCCACTGGCACGTACCAGATCTGCCACCTTATCCTTGTCGGCAGCCTGTATGTCGAACAAAATCATGTTGGGTTGGGTGCCGCTTCCCGAGAACTCAACCTGTTTCAAAATTAAGGACTGCACAAGGAACAAGGTGGACAACAGCATGGTACCAAGTCCGATGGTGACCACCAGCAGCACCGTTTGGTTTTCAGGCCTGAACAGGTTTGCAATGCCCTGGCGCACCACATAACTCCATTTTTTTGGAAAAAAACGCCGCAGGAAAAAGGTGAGCAGCCAGGCAATACCCCACAACACCAAAAACGCCACAGAAATACCGCCAATAAAAAATGTTGTCTCCTCCAAATCGCGCAGCAGCCACCAGGTGAAGCCGAAAATCGCGGCAAAAATGACCGTGTACACCAGCCAGCGCAGGGGCCGGCCGGAGCCTTCCTGCTCTCCAAACGAGGCCCTCAGTGTACGCAGGGGCGAGGTTTTCAGAATGCCGGAAAGCGGCAGCAGGGCAAACAACAATGCAACGGAAAGGCCCAAAGCGATGCCCTGCGCCATGGCTATCCAGGAAATATCGGAACTGACATTTTCCAGCGGCAACAGGTCGCGCAAAAGCCAGGGGAGTAATTTTTGTATCAAAGCGCCTCCAACGGCGCCCGCAACGGCGCCGATTAACCCGATGCCGGCCACTTGTACCAGGTATACATAAAATGCTTTTTTGCCACTGGCGCCCAGGCAGCGCAGGATGGCCACGGTGGGCAATTTGTCTTTAATGTAAATGTGGACGGCGCCAGCTACTCCAATGCAACCCAGCAGCAGGGCGATGAAGCCGACGAGATTCAGGAAGGTGCCGAAGCTTCCGAATGCCGAGCCGATTCCCCGCTTGCGGCTTTCCACAGTGTCCCAATCCAGGTTTGCCTCTTTGAGTTCTTTCTCATATGGCTTCACCAGCTTTTCCGGGTCGGTGCTTTCCGGCAATTTGTAATAATACTGGTAATCCACCCGGCTACCATTCTGGATCAGCCCGGTGGAGTCCAGGTATTGATCCGGAATAAACACTACGGGGGCAATGCTGCTCGATATGCCTGCACGGCCAGGCGACGACAGCAGGTCGCCCTCCACGAGGAAGGTCAGGTCGCCAATTTGAATGCTGTCGCCTGGCTTGATGCCGAATTGTAGCATCAGCGCATGGTCGACCAGCGCTTTTCGGCCCGTCCGAAACGTTTTCCAGGAGTCGACCGGGTCGCTTTTCCATTTCCCGTAATAAGGGTAATTGCCTTGCAGCGAACGGATCAACGACAAGCGGGTACCACCGTTTTTGGGAAAACGGATCATACTGAAAAAGTTCAGCACAGTTGCTTTTTCAACGCCGGGCAAGTCGAATTTTGCCAGAATCGAATCAGGCCCGGGCTGGTTGGAGTCCAGTTGCAGGTCGGCGCCGAGCAGCGTTTTGGCTTCCCTGTCGATATCGCCCATCAGGTTGACGGAGAAAGAGCGGACTGCCGTGAGGGCAGCGATGCCAACAGTGATGGCAGAAATAAAAAGGAAAAGCCGGGCACGATTGCGGCGACTGTCTCGCCAGGCCATTTTCAGGATAAAACGCATGTAAAACGGGTTGATTCGATCGAATGTACACTAAACGGGCAAAAGCAATGAAGGGTTGAACTTGCTGCCGTAAAATAGGATGAATGGATGGAAATGACGGATGAATCCACTGTTTTTCAGAACATTGCTGTGTACAATCTCAAAACACCGCACCTTGCATCCCGAAAACCACCGAACGTATGATGCTTATCCAACTGACCGGGCTCTCAGGAGCTGGAAAAACAACGCTGGCATTTGCCACCCAAAAACAACTTGTGAATATGGGATTTAAGGTAGAAGTGCTTGACGGCGATGAATACCGGCAGCACCTGTGCAGAGACCTGGGGTTCTCGCGGGCCGACCGGATTGAGAACATTCGGCGGCTGGGCTTTGTGGGGCTTACCTTGGCCAAACACGGTGTCATTGGCATTTTAGCTGCAATAAATCCGTATGATGAAGCCCGGCAATGGTTGCGAAACCAAAGCCCATTGGTAAAAACAGTAGCACTGGCTTGTCCATTAGAGGTGTTGATCGAACGGGACATCAAGGGCTTGTACAAACGCGCTTTGCTGGAAGCAGGGCATCCCGACAGAATCGAAAACTTCAGCGGCATCAGCGACCCCTATGAAATACCTGGTGCGCCTGACCTGCTTTTGCACACCCATGAAGAAAGTATTGAAGCTTGTGTGGAAAAGCTCTGCCTGTTCATATTAAGCATGACAGGATCGCCGCCTACCGCAACAGGGTTACATCGCCCTCCAGCCGAATCTTCAGGCCCGGCTCATATTCCACTTCTGCAATGAACACAAATACCCCCGGATTCATCAAATCCC
>CAYVPM010000407.1:0-4350 GCA_964453475.1 uncultured Saprospiraceae bacterium
ACGGCCCCATTCCGGGCTCTGGAACACCTGGATCGCCGGTATCGGGTTGCCGTTCTGGTCGATGGCGCCGGGCAGGTTCAGTGGTTGCCAATGGTTTACGTCCAAAATATTCGGATCGCCCGCCATGGCCATGTTCAGCGGCGGGTTCACGGGCATGTAGCTGGTGTTGGCATAGTTGCCTTGCTCGTTCGCGCCATCGGAATTGCTGTAAAAAATCAGGCAATAGCCGATGTAATTCCCCAATGCCGCCGGGTCGCCGGAGGCGTAATTTGTTGAAAAATTATTGGTGTCGTAACCCAACTCTGTCATGTAGTTGTTGAAACGGGTAATGCTGAAAAAAGCATTGGGCGAGTATTGGAAACGGCGCACCAATACCCGGTAAACGGCATAGCTCATGGCCATGCGGCGGGCCGCCTCAATGTCGTCAGGCACCGGCACCCCTGAAAACTGGCAGTTGTAGTTGCCGAGTGTTTTTCCGAGGAAATAAGTTTCAGCTGTGTCCGTAGTGTCATACGCTGCCCAGGCATCGTACATGGCCAAAGAGGTATGAAAAAGGTTGCGGGCGTGCACGGGCGGGCGGGCAAAGTCCTCACGGATGGCTTGTATCAAAAGCTCATTCCAGCGGCGTGCCACTGATTTTTGTGCCGAGGCACTGTCGGGCAGCGCCAAGGTCAAAAGCAGTAAAAGGGGAAATAGGCGGAGTAAAGTTCTTTTCATGTGCAATAATTGCATTGAGAATACAGCAAGGGAAAAACCCAAAGATGAGACACCAATGCAAGACTTAGCTTAGAAACAGCTTAAAAAGTTTTTAAAAATACCCAAAAACTGCCGCGCGTGACAGACTTTTGCATCAAAGACCCAATACCTTCAACACCATGCAGATTCTCAACGACCGGCAGATCCGGCAAAAAATAAAGCGCATCGCCATCGAAATGCTTGAGCACCACTATGGCGAAGCCGAAATCATCCTGGCGGGCCTGAACAACAACGGCCTTGGCTTTGCAAAGCTCCTGATGGCAGAACTGGAACCGATCGCGCCAAAAAACACCAAGATCACCCTTACCCGTATCCGCCTCAACCCTGCCAACCCCGTAGAATACGAACCCAGCATCGAACTGCTCGCCGATGCCCTGCGCAACAAGCCCGTCATCATCATAGACGATGTGGCCAACACCGGCCGTACCATTTTTTACGCCGTGCAACCCCTGCTGAAAGTGCTGCCAAAAAGGGTGGAAGTAGCCGTTTTGGTCGACCGCAAGCACAAATCCTTTCCCATGAAAGCCGATTATGTCGGGCTTTCGCTGGCAACGACATTGCTGGACAATATCGATGTGAAGATATTGGGTGTGGAGCAAATGGCGGTATACCTGGCGTAATGGCTACAGTTCCAGTATGCGGATATTTCTGAACCAGATCGGCGCGCCCGCGTGCTTTCCCTGGAACCCGATATGTCCTTCCAATGGCAGCGTTGCAAATGGTTTGGACAGCCAGGGCGGAATGGGTGTGCCATCGGGGTTTTTGCTGCCCGAAAGCCAGCGGCTCATATCCATATAGTTGACGAATTCGCCGTTTAGCACCACCCATATTTGCCGGTCGATGCAGGTAATGGTGTAGCGGTTCCATTCACCGGGCTTTTTTACTGCTTTGTGGTCGGCGGGCAGGTGGCCGAAAATGGCGGCGCATTGCCAGCTTGGGTCAGCTTTGCTCCACGCCTCGGAATGGTCGTCGGCGATTTGGATTTCCACGGAATTGGGTATCCAGTTATCGGTGTCGGAACAGTGCACAATCACCCCGGAATTCGTGCCGTGCGCCGTTTTGAACTCCAGGTCGAGCATGAAATTTTTGTAGGTTTTTTGGGTGAAAATGCACTGGTCTTCGCTGGCCGTGAGCTCGCCCTCGCTTGTTCTTGTCCAGATGCCTTTCGGGAAAATGGCATCGGAAAGGTCTTGCGTGAAAAGTTCGGCAAAACCCAGCATGGACTCAGGGTGTTTGAACGGAATCGGGCGTTGCTTTTGAGTCCCGTCGCCCACAATTTCTGCCAAAACCTTCAGCAGTTCAGCACTTTTGTTGTTCCACCTGGTGAAGGCCGATCTCAAGTCGGCATATCCTGGCTTCAGGGCCTCTGCCGCGCGGATGGTTTGGCTGGTGGGCGGCATATCGGTTTCCTGCAAAACGTTGAAAATGCTGTTGGATGTGCGGAGCAGCCGTTGCGTTTGGTTCATCAGGGCATCCAGGTCCTTGCCCCAGGATTTCAAGGAATCCAGGCGTGGGCCATCTACCTTCAGGGCTGCTTTTTGCATCAGCGCCTCGTTGGCTTCCAGGGCTTTCAAGGCTTGTTCCACGTAGTAGGAAGTGCCGCCGGCGAGCAAGGAGAGGTCGTGTTGTTGCTGCAAATCCTTCAAGCTGCTTGTCACCCTGGGATCCATCGTCACGGCAATGGGCTGCTCGAAGGATTGCCCGTCCACGATCAGGCGCACCGTGTAATTGCCGGGCATCACCCAGGGCGCTACGGGTGTAGGCGCTGTTTGACCATAAGTGGCGGCAATCGGGAAAGCGGCGTCGCGGCCCTTAATGGGGTCGTAGTGCATATCCCATAAAAAACGGTGCCCGCCTTTTCGGTTCGACAAAATTTGAAACGGCCGTATCCAGTACAGGGGAAAATTCACTTTGCTGACATCGGGCGCCGGGTCATCAGATCGATAGGAGCGCAACACGCGCCCCTCTTTGTCGAGTATTTGCAACTGCACATCGTTGTAGTTTTTGTCCAGTTCATAATCGATCATTGCCCCATCGGGCGGGTTCTGCCCGGCGGGTTCTTCTTGCGGCAACGGCGTATCGTTGTTCATGTTCCAACGCACGCGAATGGCTTCTTGCGGTGCGTACAACACGATGCCCAGGCTATCGATATTCCGCACTCCCAAATCCGCACTCCGCAATGCAGAGATGTTGTCGAGAATCCAGAAAGAACGCCCGTGGGTACCCACGACGACATCATCGTCTTTTATCACCAGGTCGCGGATGCTGGTGGCGGGCATGTTCAGCCGAAGCGATTGCCAGTGGTCGCCATCGTCGAAGGAGACGTACACCGCATTTTCAGAACCGGCAAAGAGCAGGCCTTTTCGTTTTGGGTCTTCGCGCACGGTGTTGATCGGTTCGTTGTTGGGCAGGCCATTGGTGATTTCCTGCCAGCTTTTGCCGCCATCGTGCGTGCGCAGGATATGCGGGCGCAAGTCGTCGAGGCGGATGCTGTTGATGGCGGCGTAACAGGTGTTGTTGTCGAAATGCCCGGCATCAAGTTGCGACACTTTGCTCCAATCGCTGACAGTGGGCGGGGTGATGTCTGACCAGTTTTTACCCCCATCGCGGGTGATGTGCAGGAGTCCGTCGTCGGTGCCAGCCCAAATCGTGTTGGTATCTTGTTGGGAGGGTGCGACGGCATAGATGACTCCGCGTCGGCGCTTGCTTTTTTCGGCATCTTGTTTAAAAACGCCCACATTTTCCGGCACTTTCCAGTTTTCACGGCTCAGGTCGGGCGAGATGACTTCCCAGGAATGGCCGCCGTTTTTTGTTTTAAACAGCACATTGGCGGCAAAGTAGAGGGTTTTGGGGTCAACGGGTGAAAACAGCACGGGTTGGGTGCGGATGACGCGGTACTTGCCTGTGCGCAGGCCCTCGGGGCTTATGTCCTGGCTCTGGCCTGTGCGCTTGTCATATTTGGTGATGCGGCCCCCGTAAATGATGTTGGGATCGAGCGGATCGGGCGCGACGTAGCCATATTCGTCCACAGCGACGGAATGCCATTCGCGAAAGGTGATTTGCCCGTCGTTGCCACGGCTGGCGATGCCCACCGAGCCGCTTTCCTGCTGGCCGCCGTACACGTTGTAGGGGAATGCATTGTCGGTGCTGACGTGGTAGAACTGTGCAGTGGGCTGGTTGTACCAGGAACTGAAGGTTTCGCCGCCGTTTACGGTGATGATGGCGCCCTGGTCGCTGGCGAGCAACATGATTTTCGGGTTGTCGGGATTGATCCAGATGCGGTGGTAGTCGTCGCCGCCGGGCGCGCCGCGCATGGGCTGCCAGGTTTTGGCGCCATCGGTACTTTTCCAGGTCACCACATTGGCGCTGTACACGATGTCGGGGTTTTTAGGGTCGGCTTTCAGTTCTGCGAAGTCGCTGCCGCGGCCCCAGAGGCGGGGGTCGGGATTGGTTCGGTACCAGGATTCGCCTGCATCGTCGGAGCGGTAGATGCCGCCGTATTTTTCGCCGTTCTCGCTGCCTTCCCCGCAATCGACGGTCGCGTACAGGCGCGCGGGCAGGCTCGGGCTGATGCAGAATCCGATGCGGCCCAGC
>CAYVPM010000408.1:0-4341 GCA_964453475.1 uncultured Saprospiraceae bacterium
AATGAAGAATTTATGGAACATGATGAAAAAAGTCAAAATAATCTTCTTAGTAGTAATGATAATAATAATGATGATGGATTTCTTCGAGTAGATAGTGATTTAGCTCGAAAATCAAATCCTCAATCATATCGTCCAAGCATTTCATCCTATGCCAATAGTCGATATTCTAATAATAATAATAATCATAATAATGATGGTGATGATGATGATGCTTTGAAATTTAGCGCATCACTTTCTTATTACACCGTATTTTCAATTGCCCCGGTCTTATTCATCATCATTGGGGTTTCTGGATTGTTTTTCGGTCGGGAAGCGGTGTCGGGAGAGGTATTCCGGCAGTTTTCCGGTTTAATGGGCGTTCAGGCTGCGAAACTATTAGAGGATGCCATCAGCAATGTAGTATTGGAGGGACAGAGCGGTATAGCAACTGCCGTTGGTGTGCTCACCCTGCTCATAGGCTCAACCGGTGTTTTCATCGAATTGCAGGATTCGCTCAATAAAATCTGGTCGCTTAAAGCAAAACCAAAGCGTGGTTGGCTACACTATTTCACAAACCGGTTGATCTCGTTTTCAATGGTGCTCACCCTGGGCTTTTTACTCATCGTGTCTTTGCTCATAAATGCGGTTATTAGTTTGATCAGCGAGCATTTTTTCGCCCAGTACAACATGTGGGCCTGGGTAACGCAGGTGCTAAATATCGCCATGATCGTGTGCATTATCACCGTGCTGTTTGCATTCATTTTCAGGTTTTTACCTGATGCAATGTTGGGTTGGCGTGATGTATGGCTTGGGGCCTTGTTCACGACATTGTTGTTTTTAGGAGGCAAATTTGCCATAGGCTATTACCTCTCAAACTCTGCCATTGCCACAACGTTCGGAGCGGCAGGTTCTCTGGCGATTATGCTTGCCTGGGTGTATTATTCCTCCGCGATATTGTTTTTTGGCGCAGAATTCACCAAAAACCACGTTTTACAGTTTGGCAATCGCATTGTGCCCGACGACTATGCCACATTTGTTGTGAATTCAGAAAAGGAGTTGCCTGCCAATTGTGATGCGCAGAAAATGTCCATTGAAAAGGATAAATCAGCAGGCAATTAAATTCTCTATTCCCACATTTTAGAGCAATACCTTTCCCGCTTTTAGCTGCAAAATGCTGGAATATCATTTTTATGACCATTGGGTGCGATGCACATCAAAAATCTTTTTTTTCAAATCAATTAAGAATCTGAAATATTAGATCCGGATCTAAAGTATTATTAGGAATTGCAGCAGCAGCGCTCGCGGGTGTTGCCATTGTGAAATCGGCCTACAATCAGGCAAAGAGCAGTATGAATTCTGAAATCCATAAGGCTAATAAGCAGGTTGAAGATATAGCATAACGGCCAGTCAATAATTTACAAATGCTTTCAAGTGAGTTATCCGGGGTTAGCCTGTGGTGACTCACCTTTTTTTGGCGCTGGCGCCTCATCCGCTAAAGAACCGATGCCTTCAAGTGTTATTTGCCTGATAATGATTCAATCGAATTTCAGGGCCATTCTGTTTCATAAGTCGGGTTTAGGCCTTGCAAATATAGTCGCAAAACCGAATATCCCAAGTCTGGACCATGATTTGGGGGGATTTTTTGATTTTTGGATGTTGCGCATGCTCCTGGATTTTACCATACTGCGTGTTGCTGGTACCTGTCCATGCACCATATCGCAATACACGGTGCGTAAGCCAATGGCCAATAGCCAAGGGCCAATAGCCAAGGGCCAATAGCCAATAGCCAATAGCCAAAAAAAATCCCCAGCCTGTCTTCAAAAACAAACTGGGGATTTCAGATTCCACTCAGGGTATGTTACGGCGCTGTATGCACCTTCTCCAACCCATGCTTCTCCTTGCTCAATTCATCATGCGTCCGATACGGCACGCCGTTGAGCAGTTTCAACAGTTCATCACGCGCAATTATATACTCTTCCAGCAAGGCGCCTTTGATCGGCTCTGGCTGTGGGAGGTTCAGGCGCAATGGATCCACTTCCACGCCGTTTTTCCAAAAACGGAAACAGCAGTGTGGTCCGGTTGCTAGCCCGGTAGAGCCGACATAACCTATTGTTTGGCCTTGCGCGACCCGGGTGCCCGGGCGCAAGCCTTTGGCGTAGCTGCTCATGTGCAGGTATTGGGTGCTGTAGGTAGCATCGTGGCGGATTTTGACGTAGATGCCGTTTCCACCCCTGCGTCCCGCTTCCACCACCGTGCCTTCCGCTACCGACATGATCGGTGTGCCGGTGGGCGCTGCGTAATCGGTGCCGCGGTGCGCCTTTACGTAACCCAGTACCGGGTGCATGCGCCGCAGGTTGTAGCGGCTTGATATGCGGGAGAATTTTACAGGCGACTTCAAAAATGCTTTGCGGGCTGGCCGGCCATCGAAATCATAATAGTTGGTCTTGTTGCCTTCTTTTTCGAAATTGATGGCGTAGGATTCCTTGCCGTCGCGCTCGTACACGGCAGCGAGTATTTTCCCGGTACCAACGGCTTTTCCTTCTACATAATGCTGTTCAAAAACAACTTTGAAGCGGTCGCCTACTTTTTGGTGGTAAAAATCGACCGAAGAAGACAGCAGGTCGATCATGCCGTCGGCCAGTTCGTCGTTGAGGCCGTTATCGGTGAGCGCTTGCCAGAAATTGGTTTCCAGCACTCCGGAAGCAGCCACAATTTCAGTCTGCACTTCGCGTTTTACAACCGACACTTCAAATGGTTCTTGCAGGTTGAATAAAACATATTCATAAGGAGACGGCTCATACACCATGAATTGCGGCGTAGCCAAACCGGTTTTGGTCAGGAAGTTCAGGTTGCGGCCCATGCGCAGGGAGCTAATGTTGAATTTTCCTTTGCATTGCTCAACGAGCTGGTGCACTTGTGGGTAGCTCATGCCCTGCTTGATCAGGATTTCACCCAGGATGTTGCCAGAACGCAGCTCGACTTCTGCGAGCTGAAACTCATCCAGGGCAAGCCCCCAGCGCATGTTTTGCGGCACCACGGACAAGGCATCAAGTTTGGGCTGCGCAAAGATCAGTCCGGCTGACTGATTGCTGAATTGGAACTGCAGTGTGGCAGCGAAAATGCCTAACGAGACCAGGCTGCCGGCGATTGCCAAATTTCTTTTTTGGGAAACAAATCCCCTCATGCGTCGCAACCAGGGCTCCGACTTATTGCTGTTTGAATTCACTATTTTGCTTCGATTAGAATGGCTTAATGAATATTGTCTTCGCATTGGGGCTGGGGCAAAAATAGAATGGCATTTGAGTATTTCATCAATTATTGCTAATATTTAACCAACACAACCCAACTATCACTGCTCACAATTGTTGATAACCTTGTACTTTCAGGTAATTTGCGAGCGTGCAATTTTGGACTTTTAAGCGCCCTTTTTGCCAAAATTCCATACGTTTGCAGCGCGAAACCCAGATTTAGCCTTTTCACACGCTTTTCCGCAAACATTCCGGGAATCAGATATTTTCCATGAAAAAAAATTTGCAAAAACTCTTTTTAGCAGCCCTCTTCGCGCCGTTTTGGGCATTTTCCCAGTCGACAATTGTTCCTTTTCCATACACCATTGAAAAAGAATCGACTGCCGACAGCGCCATGGTGGTGTCAGCCCATCCGTTGGCGACGATGGTGGGTGTCGACATCCTGCGCAAAGGTGGCAACGCGGTGGACGCAGCCGTTGCCGTGCATTTTGCCCTGGCGGTAGTGTACCCCCAGGCCGGCAACATCGGCGGCGGCGGATTTATGGTGTACCGCGACAAACTGGGCAACAGCAGCACCCTGGATTTTCGGGAAAAAGCACCGGCAGCCGCCACGGAAAAAATGTATCAGGATTCAATGGGATACGTGCTGGCCAAAAAAAGCCAGTACGGGACGCTTGCCGCCGGCGTGCCTGGCTCCGTTGACGGTATGTGGGAAGCGCACAAAAAATTTGGCAAACTCAAATGGGGCGAACTGGTGATGCCTTCCGTGGAGCTCGCCGAAAAAGGATATCAGATAACCCAGCAAGAAGCGGAAGGCTTGAATGAAGAACGGCTCCAATTTGCCCAGAACTGCAGCTTCACACCTGCCTATGTAAATTTTGAAGGCTGGAAAGCAGGCGATTGGCTCATCCAAAAAGACCTTGGCCAAACCCTTCGGCGTGTTGCCGGCGATGGCCGCGATGGATTTTACAGCGGTGCTACGGTATCGCTGATTCTCCGCGAAATGGAAAAACAAGGCGGTATCATGACGGCCGAAGACCTCAGCAATTACCACAGCGTGTGGCGCAAGCCCTTGGAATTCGACTGGAAAGGCATGCACGTCATTACGATGCCC
>CAYVPM010000409.1:0-4329 GCA_964453475.1 uncultured Saprospiraceae bacterium
GTTTCCATCTGCCATATTTGCCGCACCGTCTGCCGGCGCGCAGAACGCCTCGTCGTCGGGCTGGCGCAATCCGGGGCAAGCGTTGACGATTTGGTCATTCAATACCTGAACCGGCTTTCCGATTGGTTTTTTGTGCTGTCACGGAAATTGGCGAAAGACCTGGAGGCAGAAGAAGTTATTTGGCAGCAACGCTAATGCCAACGCCCTAGTGTTTTTTGTCAAACAGTAACACGGCATTTTCTCCATCAGATTCCTGCCAGCGCACTTTCACATACGCTTCATCCAGCGCATCGACGCTGATGCCGACGTAATCGGCCTGCACGGGAAGTTGGCGATTGAAGCGGCGATCTACCAGCACCAGGAGCTCTACAGCACTGGGGCGGCCATAATGTTGCAGCGAGGCAAGGGCAGCGGAAATGGTGCGCCCGGTGTACAGCACGTCGTCGATGAGCAGTACTTTTTTATCCGCCACCAGAAAATCAATTTCATTTGGATGGGGCGTTAATGGGCCGTCCGGCATCCGGAAATCGTCGCGGTAAAAGGTAATGTCCAATTTTCCGTATTCAATTGGCTTGTTTCCCAGCAGCTCTTGCAGGCGTGCGTGTACCCTTTTCGACAAAGCGGTGCCGCGGGGTTGGATACCGATGATGCAGGCATTCGAGAAATCGCCCCAATCTTCCAACAATTGGTGGCATAGCCGCTCGATAACGAGGGCAAGGCGGTCGTGGTTGAGCAATATTTTTCCAGCTTGCATGGTCGGTCAAAGGTACGGTGTTGAAGGCAGATTACAGATGCCAGTCCCTCGGAAGGGCAGCTTCTTGAGCATATTGTTGGGTTGGGCGAAACGACCAGATATGTTCCAACAACGTTTGCATATCGCCGCGAAACTCTATAAAATAGTCTTCGTGCAGTTTTTCAGCTTTGGCTATTATGGTTTTAAGGCGTTTCACGATGTAAGGCGCCAAGGTGTCGCTCCGACGGTCTGGAAATGAATCCAACATTTTCCGATGGATCCGGAAGGCCTCCGCCAGCATAAACACCGTGAGGGAAACTTCGCCAGACTTGTCTTTGGTTGCCTGTACGTGTTCTGTAATTCTGGCGTTCCAGTTTCGCAAGTAGAGCAGCAACAATCCCGGTGACAAGTCGTTTTCTTTCCCCCTCAACAAATCTTTTTGGATATCTTCTTTCAAGGCAGCGGCCCTTTCGTCGCGGGTTGAGCCCCCATCAATCAGTTCAAACTCCAATCGCCGCAGCAATTTTTTGTCTTTTGCCACGAGGCGCAGCAGCAATTTGTCTTTTTCAGCAGCCGGCATGCGCACAATAGCCGCTTTGAACCGATCATCAAGTTTTAGCATCGTTTAAACAATCTTGGTAAAAAAACTGTTTTTCAGCACAAACCTCCGAAAATTCATTCAATTGGCAAGCCTTGTTGGCCAATGAAATGCAAAAGCCGTCACCACCGGATTTTTTTCCCTGCCGAATAACACCATTGCAGCTGGCAACACAATTGCCGGAAACAACACACCTGCCTTCCCAAAAGCAACAGCGAGCAAGCAACGAACAATTAAAATATGATCGGTATTGACGACATGGCATTTTACGTGCCGAAGCTTTTTCTGGACATCCGTACCCTCGCAGGCAAACGGGACATCCCTTACGAAAAGCTTTCCCAAGGCTTGGGCCTTTACAAAATGGCCATCTGCGACGTGCATGAAGATGCAGCTACCATGGCCGCAGAAGCCATAATTGAGCTCATCGAGCGCAACAACCTGAATCCCGGGCAAATCGGACGTATTTACCTCGGCACAGAAAGCGCCCTGGACGGCGCCAAGCCCACCGCTACCTATGCCGTGGAAATGGCATTGAAAAAGCTTGCCCAGCGATGGGGCCCTGATTGTTTCCGCCATTGCGATGTACTCGACATGACTTTCGCCTGCATCGGCGCTACGGATGCCCTGCACAATACCCTCGATTGGGTGGCGGCCGACAAGCGCAACATTGGCATCGTTGTGGCGAGCGACATCGCCAAATACGAATTGCAGTCCACAGGGGAATACACCCAGGGCGCAGGAGCGGTTGCCATGCTGGTCAAAGCCCAACCCAGGCTGTTGGCCCTCCGCCGGCCTGTTGGGGTAGCGATGGAAAGTGTACATGATTTTTACAAACCCCGTCGTGAGCGTTTTACGGAAACCCCCGTATTTGACGGCCAGTTTTCCAACCTCTGTTACCAAAACCGCATGACCGAAGCTTTGGAAGATTTCCGAAAGCGGGCTGTTGAATACAGGCTGTTTTCAGCAGGAAAATTCCCGGCGCTTTCCGAGCGTTGGGCGCGCATGGTTTTCCACCTCCCTTATGCTTTTCATGCCAAGCGCATGTACGTGGAGGAATTTATCATAGAAAGAAAAAACAAGGGCGTATGGGAGAAAGACCAACAAAAATTCAATTTCCCGCAACTGGAAACCATGCGTTTTGAAGACAAAAAAGCCTATGCAAAAGCATATCAAGGCTTTCTCAAAGCCGTCAGCGAATCCAGTATGTACCGCCGTTTTGTGCAAAGTAAACTGGAAAAAGCACAGCGCGCCAGCCAGGAAACGGGCAACCTCTATACTGCCTCCATTTTCCTGGCCCTGATGAGCACGCTCGAAAGCGATTGGGCTGAAAAAACGCAACTCGACAAAAAACGTTTCGGTTTCGTAGCCTATGGCAGCGGCTCAAAAGCAAAGGTTTTTGAAGGAACTGTGCAGCCCGGCTGGGAAAAAGTGGTGCAACATTTTCAGGTTTTCTCGAAGTTGAAAAACCGCCAGGAAATTGACTATGACCAATATGAGGCCTTGCACAACAAGTCGCTGATTGCACCGATTTACAAGGAAAAAGGCCGCTGGGCACTAGAAAGTATCGGGGCT
This sequence comes from uncultured Saprospiraceae bacterium, assembly GCA_964453475.1. Taxonomy (GTDB): domain Bacteria; phylum Bacteroidota; class Bacteroidia; order Chitinophagales; family Saprospiraceae; genus M3007. Next base: position 2,904 of record CAYVPM010000409.1, read on the forward strand.
GAGGGCGTAACCTTGGGCGCCCGGTATTACGCGGCACAATAGGCTCTGAAAATGCTCTAAGCCAATTCTAAGTCGCTCCACCAAAAGCCTCCATAATATTGTAGCGAATTTTCAACACTTCATCGCTACAACTATATGCGGAACAAATACCTCTTCCTTTTATTACTACTTGCTACAGCCGCATCTGCACAATCGCCCAACGATGGCTTGATGATGCCTCAGGGGCAACTTTGCATCCTCGGTCAGTACACCAACAGCGCCTGGAAAAACTACTGGGAAGGCGAAAACAAACGCGAAAACCAAAACCTTGGCACTGTGCGCACCCAAAGCGCCTTGCTTATGTCCAACTACGGCATAAGCAACAAGCTGAACGTTATGATTGGCCTGCCGTATGTATGGACAAAAGCCAGTGCCAGCTATATCGCCGGGCAAAAAGACTTGCAAGACCTTGCTGTGTTCCTGAAATACCAGGCATTTGAAAAAGCAGTGCTCAAGGGCAAAATCAAGTTGCAAGCTACCGGCGGGCTTTCTACCCCGGTCACAAATTACCCGGGCGACTTTTTGCCTTTCAGCATCGGCCTCCAGACAAAAACAGCCTCACTGCGCGCCATCCTCAACTACACTGCCGATATGGGCCTCTACGCGACAGCCCAGGCAGGCCATACCTGGCGTAGCAGCATGACGACCGATCGGGATTCCTATATTTTTGACAACGCGTTGATATACAGCGATGAAATGCCCGTGCCAAATGTATTCGATTATTCATTGCGCCTAGGCTTTATCAAACCCCGCTTCCAGACAGAAATCTGGTTCGACGCCTTCACAGGCCTTTCCGGTGACGACATTCGCTACAACGAAGCCCCGCAGCCTACCAACAAGATGGCTGCCGGTCAGGTGGGCTGGTTTGGCAAAGGCTTTATCAACAAGCGCTGGGGCGTTCTCGCCACAGTAAGCCAGGTACTCCAGGGCCGTAACGTGGGCAAAAGCCTTACCTGGACCCTCGGCTCCACCTATTTTCTCGATATCAACAAGAAAGAAACTGCTGCAAAATAGCCCCTTTGAACCATGCCGGCCAACACATTGGCCAAGCTTCAACGCTATGGGCAGTTGTCAAATCAAAAAATTATCACACCATAACATGAATACGCAAACAATATATCGATTGGCCTGCTTATCGGGCCTAATTTTCATCTTTAGTTTTTGTGAAAAAACACCGCCTGAAATCCCGATGGAATCCCCATACCCTGAAACCAGTTTGGACGCAGGAGCTGGCAATTGGAAGACTTACCTACTGACCAGCGGCAGCGAAATAGCAGTCGATGCCCCCCAAGCCAACGGATCCGCGGCCTACAACGCGGAGATCGCCGACCTGAAAGCTGCCATGGCGGCAGCGAGCGACGCGCAAAAGGAACGCGCTGTGTGGTGG
>CAYVPM010000410.1:0-4328 GCA_964453475.1 uncultured Saprospiraceae bacterium
GGGTAGGGATGCCGGCCCGCTGTGCTGCACGCATCACCGGCCCGCTGGCATAGCCGCCTGTACCGATGACAACATTGGGCTTGAATTCCGCAACGATGCGTTTCGCCTTGCGCAAACTCGACAGCAATTTGAACGGGAACGCCAGGTTTTTCAAACTCAAACTGCGTTGGAAACCCGCAATATTCAAGCCTTCTATTTTGTAGCCGGCTTTTGGCACCCGCTCCATTTCCATGCGGCCATTGGCTCCCACGAACAGAAATTCAGCATCAGGCCGCAGGCGCTTGATCGCGTCTGCAACAGCAATTGCCGGGAAAACATGGCCTCCCGTGCCGCCGCCTGTTATCATTATTTTCAGTTCGTTTTGCATAATATCAGCATTAAAAAAGGCTTTCTGCCCCGGATTAAATTATTCCAATGATTCAATGTATTTGCTCACACTCAGGATCATCCCGAGTGAAATGCAGGTGAACAGGATACTCGTGCCACCCATCGAAATCAGGGGCAATGTGAGGCCTGTAGCGGGTACGAGGTTTACATTCACTGCAATGTTGGCCAGCGCCTGTACCGTTAGCAGCAAGCTCAGGCCGATGGCCAGGAACGCGCCAAATGCTTTGGGGCTTTGCGTTACAAGTTTTACATTCCTCAAAAAAAGCAACACGTACAACACCAATATCACGGTGCCACCCAGCAAGCCGTATTCTTCACAAATAATGGCGTATATGAAATCGGCATGGGCATAGGGCAAGAAGTTGCGGATCACGCTATTCCCTGGTCCGTTGCCGATGATTCCACCCTTGGCAATGGCGATTTTGGCTTGCTGCACCTGGTAGCCGCCGTCTTCCACGTTCGCAAATTCGTTCAGGCGCGAAATCCAGGTATCCACGCGTACCAGTTCAAGGTGCGGGTACAATTTGCCAATAGCGATCAAACCCACCAGTACCACCACACCCAACATTGCCAGCAGGAAAATGTATTTCCAGCTTACGCGGCCCATAAACATCAGCAAAATACAGGTCGCAAAAAGGACCGATGCCGTGCTCAAATTGGAGGGTGCGATCAGCCCGCAAACGATCAGCACCGGCACCAGAATCGGCATGAATGCATCCTTGAAACTGGTAATATAGTCCTGCTTTCGGGTCAATTCCCGGGCGATGTATATGATAAGCGCGAGTTTCGCGAATTCCGAGGGTTGAAAACTGAAGCCTGCAACACTGATCCAGCGGGAAGCCTGGTTGATGACGTTGCCAAAGGCCAGGGTAAAAACCAGCAACGGAATGGCCGTCAAAATCAACAAGGGCGCGATCCGCTGGTATTGCCGGTAATGCAGCAAGTGGCAGAGGTAAATGATCAAAAACCCAAAAGCCAGCATTACGACATGCTTTACGAGGAACACCGTAGTGTCGCCGCCACGCGAACGCCATGCCTCCCAGCCCGAAGCCGAATACACGGCCAGGATGCTGAACAAGCCCAGCACGGCGATGATCATCCATATGGTCCGATCGCCTTTTAATTCTGCTGCTATGCGGTTGCCTAGTGACATTTTTAGTGCTGCGTTGTGAGTGAATGCACGGCCTGGCGGAATTGGTCGCCACGGTCTTCATAGTTTTTAAACAGGTCGAAACTGGCGCAGGCCGGACTAAGCAGAACAGTGTCGCCTTTTTGGGCCATTTTTGCTGCTGCCTGCACCGCTTCATGGGCGCTTCGGGTTTCGGTCATTGGTTTTTTTAAGGCGCTGAATACGCTGATTATCTTTGAATTGTCGATGCCCATGCACACGATGGCTTTCACGTGTTTTTTTACCAGCTTGAGCAAGGGGCTGTAATCGTTGCCTTTGTCCTGGCCCCCGGCAATCCAAATCGTGGGGCTGTCCATGGCTTGAAGGGCATAGTACACCGAGTCCACATTGGTGGCTTTCGAATCGTTGATCCAGGATACGCCATTTATTTTCGCAACCTTTTCCAGGCGGTGCGGCGGCGGAATGAACGAGTTCAGGCCTTCCCGGATTTTGGGGGCGGCGGCATTGAGCAACATGGCCGCGCGAATGGCACAGGCGGCGTTGAACATGTTGTGCGGGCCGCGCAAGGCGCTTTGGCTCAAATCGAACACTTCCTGCCCTACCTTGATTTGCCCGTTATTGTAAAAACCTTTGCGCACGGCAATGGATTTTGGGGCCGAGGTTGTGCTGCGGTTTGCGTTGGCGGCTGGAATACCAGCCAGCACGACCGTATCAAAGCCGTTGTAGATGAATTTGTCGCCCCGCTGCTGGTTCATGGTGATGCGGAATTTGGAAGCCGCGTAGTTCTCCAGTTTGTAGTCGTAGCGGTCTAGGTGGTCGGGCGTGATGTTGAGCAACAGGGCTATTTTTGGCCTAAAGTGCTGAATGTCATCCAGTTGAAAGCTGCTTACCTCCAGCACGAAAATGCGCGACTTGTTTTTCGCCTGCTTTTGGCGCAGGTCGTCCAGTACCATGCGGGCGAATGAATTCCCGACGTTGCCCCCTTTACGGACGTTCAGTCCGGCGCTTTCCAACAAATGATTGATAAGTTCGGTCGTGGTGGTTTTTCCGTTAGAGCCGGTAATGGCCACGATCTGGCAGTTGCCCGCGTGACGGTAAGCAAATTCGATCTCGCCAATGACGTTGATCCCCTTGACGCGCAAGGCTTGCATGACTTCGGACTTCTCCGGGATGCCTGGGCTTTTGATGACCTCGCTTGTGTTCAGGATATTGTCGAGGCTGTGCTGGTTTTCTTCCCAGGCGATGCCGTTTTGGTCGAGTTCCTGTTTGAAATTTTCTTTGATGGGGCCTTTATCAGATACGAATACGTCGTACCCCAGGTGCAGCGCCAGGAGGGCTGCGCCTGTGCCGGATTCACCGGAACCGAGTATGACGAGTCGTTTTTTCATTTTTTTATCTGTTTTTATCTGTCAAATCCGTTCAATCCGCGTTCCATTGGAGTCTCGTGCGGATAAATACCAATCAATCACCTGATCTTTAAAGTAATAATCGTCGCCACTGCCAGCAAAATCTGCACAATCCAGAACCGCACCGAAATGGTCACCTCATGCATTCCTTTCTTTTGGAAGTGGTGGTGCAAGGGCGCCATCAAAAACACCCTGCGCCCCTCCCCATATTTTTTCTTCGTGCGCTTGAACCACCAAACCTGAATGATAACCGACAGGTTTTCGATCAAAAACACTCCACAAAGCAGCGGAATCAACAACTCTTTGCGCAAAATGATGGCCATAGCTGCGATAATGCCGCCCAGCGTGAGGCTCCCGGTATCGCCCATGAACACCCGCGCCGGAAACACATTGTACCAAAGGAAACCGATGCAACCGCCGAGCAGGCAAGCCGCGTATATCACCATCTCGCTGCTGTTCGGGATGTACAATATTTTCAAAAAATCAGCTGCAACCGAGTTGCCGCTCAGGTAGGCCAGAATGCCCAGCGCCGCACAAACGATTGCCGACACACCCGCCAACTGTCCATCCAGGCCATCTGTTAGGTTTGCACCGTTGCTCACCGCTGTGATCACTATGATCGACATGATGACAAACAGAATCGAACTCAGGTCGCGGGCATTGTCGCCCAAAAACCACAACATGCGTGAGTAATCCAGCTCGTTGTTTTTCAAAAACGGCACATTGGTGATCGGGGCCTTGGCGTACACCATTTCGTTGTAAACACCCAGTTTTACCGGGTCTTTCACATAAATGGTGTCCGTGATCTGGTAGCCGTTTTCTGCCGCTACTTGTGCATCAAGGCGCACCACTACTTCGTCGTTCAGCAACATGCTCACGCCAACAATCAACCCCAAACCCACCTGGCCCATAATTTTGAACCGCCCTTTCAATCCTTCCTTATCCTTTTTGAACACCTTGATATAGTCGTCGATAAAACCGATGGCGAACATCCAAACGGTACTGAACAGCATCAACAACACATAAACATTGTCGAGCCTGGCCATCAGCAAACATGGAATCAATGTTGCCGCAACGATGATGATGCCGCCCATGGTCGGGGTGCCCGCTTTTGTGTTCTGTCCTGCCAGTCCCAAATCGCGGATGGACTCGCCGATCTGCAAGGAGCGCAGCCAATCAATGATTCGCCGCCCAATCACCAGGGAAATGAGCAGCGATAACAACATGGCTACCCCCGCCCGGAACGAAATGAACCTGAACAGGCCCGCGCCCGGCATATCAAAATGCTCTTTTAGGTATTCGAAAAGGTAGACAAGCATTATTTTTGAGTGATGAGTGATGAACTATGAATGATGCATTTACTGGTAGTGGAGGTTAATTGGGCTGTGGGGCGATCTTGCATCGCC
>CAYVPM010000411.1:0-4322 GCA_964453475.1 uncultured Saprospiraceae bacterium
GCAAAAAAGCCTGTGATCGTCCGGGAAAAATGGCCCGAGGAAGCAGCAACGACTGTCGAAATGCCTGAAGAGTCACTTGTGCCAGTGCCGGCAATCCAAAAGGCGCCGGCTCCGCCGCCGCTCAATCACGAAGCGTTTGAGCAATTGCTGCAAAAACATGTGGACGACACCGGAAAAGTGAATTACAAAGGATTGAAAAGTGACAAGGCTGCTTTGGATGCCTATTGCCAATTGCTCACGGACAACCCTCCCCAGGAGGGCTGTAGCCGCAATGAAGCCCTGGCCTACTGGATCAATGCCTACAATGCGTACACCCTGAAACTAATGGTAGATAATTACCCAACCCAGAGCATCACCAAATTGGATGGCGGGAAAACCTGGGATGTGCGGCGCATCAAAATCGGCAGCAGTAAATACAGCCTGAACAACATTGAAAACGACATCATCCGACCAAAATTCCAGGAGCCGCGCATCCACTTTGCGGTAAACTGCGCCGCGAAAAGCTGCCCGCCGCTCTGGAATCACGCGTACACTGCAGAGAACCTGGAAACTGCGCTGGAAAGCCGGGCGCGCGCTTTTATCAACAACAGCAGTTATAACACCCTTGCGGGCAACCGGGCGCGGGTTTCCAAGATATTTGATTGGTACGGGACTGACTTTGGCGATTTGCGTGTCTATTTGAACAAATATGCCGACAATCCCCTGGATGCCAACGCCTCCATCCGTTTCAACGAATACGATTGGGACCTGAATGATTGAAAAAATCAGTTCTTTTTCAGCTCCCGGTCGAAAATCTGTTCCAGTTGGTTGGCATGAAGGTTTTTGCCTACCAGAATGCGGTCTTTGTTCAGCACATATAGTTCGGGCGTGATATCCACAAAATATTTGGCGTAGATGGCCCGGTTGGTCGGATCAAAAACATTGGTGAAAGTGAAGCCTTTTTCTTTCACGAATTTTTTCCATTCTTCTTCGGTGGTATTCACGGCGATGCCATAAAAATCTACGCCTTTGCCTTTCCATTTCCGGTAGATTGTCTCGATTTCGGCGGCTTCTTTTTGGCAGTGCTCACAATCGGGGCTGAACATGAACACTACGATGACGGGGGAAGTCATTTCGTAGATAGACTTCATTTGGCCGTTCACATCAGGCGCTGTCACATCAAGTCCTTTTTTGCCCAAAAGGCTGGCCTCCATTTCCCAGACGTGCTTGCGCAGTTTGGCGAGGTTTTCGGGCTTGTCCCATGTAGCAAGTTCGTCGGTAAAGAAATTTTTGACGATATGTACATACACGGCTTCGCCGTCCATCACCGTGGTTTTAGTATTTTCGTATTGCAAGGCGATCCAATTGGTAAAAAACTTGAAATACTCCGGGTAGGGCATCACTTTGCGGATCAGGGCATCCGAAACTTTTATGAGCGAATCGGGGCGCTGCGGGGTCAGGTCTTTAATGTATCGCTTTAGTTTGTTGGCAACTACGGGGGTAAAAATCATGCGCGGATCGTTGAAATCAACGTTGTCCCACATGCGCTCGCGGTAGGAAACGACCTGTCCCACGGTGTCGATCTGGCCGTTCGGTTTGCGCATTTCAATAAAATCAGGGTTTTGACCTGCATGTTTGAATTTGGTAAAAAACAGGTCGGGGTATTGCTTGTAAATGCCTTCCAGATAGTTCTTGCGCTCTTCCATCAATTGCGCCTGGCGGGCTTTGGCCTGGATATGCTCGGCGGCGGTTGGGGGGAATTTGGCCATCACGTCGGCCATCTGCCTCAGTTCAGGGTCTTGTTTTATCTGGTAGCGGGTGGTTTCGTACAGCAGCGCTGTGTTTTGGGAGCCTTCCACTTGCATGGTGGCCATATAGTCGGGCAGTTTTGCCCGCAGGGTGATGTGCTGATCGCCTTTGTCCACCAAAATGGAGAAGTTTTTCATGGCAGGCAGCAGGAAAGAGTAAAAGCCCGCTGGCAAGGGCGATTTGCGGCGCAGGGTGAAATGCCCGTTTTCATCAACGTAGGTGGAATCGGCAAGGTAGTTTTGGTCGCCATACACCCCTACAACCTTTACAGGCCCGGCGACCAGCCCTTCCATATAGGCTTCAATGACCGTGGAATCCTGAACAACTGTAGGTTTGGCAGCGTTTTTTTGGGCAAAAAGTATGGTATTGGAAAAAAATGCGATGAAAAGGAGGGCTTTCAATTGCGGCATGTGAAATACTTGTTTTTTAAGCAAAATAAAGGCAAAAGTAAGGCCAAACAAGGGGATTTGGCGGGGGTTTGCGAATCATTTGCAATCACTTCACCCTTCCGAACCCCAATGTCTTCAACATCCACCAGGGGAGCGGCTTCTCCGGGTTGCTGCGTTTCCGCAAATCCAGGTACCAGCCCAGCTTTTTCAGTATCGGAATTTTATGGGTTTCCACAAATTCGATGAGTGTGCCGTCGGGGTCTTCAATGTAGGAGAAATAGCCTGCAGCTTCGCCCATATCGAAGGAGCCACTGCTGTCCACGGTGAACGGATGCCCTTTTTCAGCGCAGAATTTTTTCATCTCTGCCATACCCATCATATCGAAGCAAAGGTGGATATAGCCCAGATCGCCCCAAAAGCGGCCTTCGAAGATTTTGCGCGGTTGGCGCCCTAGCGCTTGCACGAGCTCTATTTCGGAGTCTCCCAGCAGGCGGCTGAAGGGGCCTTTGCGCTTTTCAGGGTGTCGGAGCAGCACCCGGCGGTATTGCTCAAAGCCACCATCTACCCCGTTCCAATCGGCGAACAGGCCCGTTTCATCATACACAACGGTAGTATAGCCGAGTAATTCACTGAAAAACTTGATGGAGCGCTCCATGTCGGAGACGCCGACAAACACCCCGTACATGCCGCCCGTAGCAGCAGGTTTTCCCGGCCGGGAAAACCAATCGCTGGCTGCTACTACTTCAAAAAAATTACCCCATGGGTCTTTCACAAAAAAATGCTCCGTGCCATCAGGTCTTGGCGCCGGGTTCGTTACGATGGTGACGCCGCTTTTGCGCAAGCGGTGGAAGCAGGCCATCACATCCGCACATTTTACTTTGGCGATCCCGATGCCCAGGTCGCCCAACTGCAACTGAAAATCAGGCGCCTGGGGGGTCCGTCCCGTGTATTGCCAAATTTCCATGCCCCCGCCGCCATGCAGATTCAAGGCCAGAATGGCATGACGCGATTGCGGCTGTCCGCCCGTGTAAGGCAGCATCAGTCCTGCTTCGGCAGCCTCTTCAAACATAGGGATATCCATTCCGAAATGTGTGCGATACCACTTAAATGCTTCGTGGACGTTCGCCACACCAATGCCAACTTGTTGTATTCCAGAGATCATAATTATCGCACAATGGTCACATCACCCTTATACAGCTCCACCTGTCCATCCATAAACTCTATCTCCACCATCCAGACAAATACTGCCGGATTCATTGGAGAACCCCTGTATGTGCCGTCCCATCCTTGGGTTGGGCTGTTGGGCGGGAAATCTTCCAGGATAAACAAGGCATCACCCCAGCGGTCGAAAATTTGCAATGACCGTATAGTACGTACGGTGCCTGGCTTGGCATACACCGTGAATATATCGTTGGAGCCATCCAAATTTGGCGAGAATACGTTCGGAATATAAACCTGCCTGCGGCGATCGACCAGTACGGTAACCTTATCTTCGTCGGTACAGCCGTTGAGGGTTGTAATTTCTATGGAATAGGTTGTTGATACGAAAGGCGTTACCACCTGGGTTAGGCAACTTGGGCACTCGGATGTGTCGAAAGGTGGTGTCCAAACTACCGATAAAATACTATCAAGCGGGACGTTCACAACGGCTTGAATCACCGTTTCGTCACCCAGTTCAATAGAGATGTTGTCGCCCAATTCCACACTGGGATAAAACGCTGCATTTACCACCAAAGCTTCTGTTTGGGTGCAATCATTGGCATCGGAGGTCACCAAAGTATAAGCTCCTGCGCTGAGCCCCGAGAACAGATTAGACGCTTGCTCCGGACCATTGTTCAGCGAATAGGAATACGGCGGCGCGCCACCGCTTGCCTGCACCTGGATGGCGCCATCGTTTTGTCCAAAGCAATCCAGATCGTTCACCGTGAAGCCAAGCGTCATTTCAGTTGGCTCCGTAAGCGCCACCGTGGATACAGTCGTACAGTTATTGGCATCATTTACGGTAACCGTATAAATGCCTGCCGACAAATTGTTGATCTGGGCAGTGTTTCCACCAACCGACCAAGCGAAAGTATAGGGTGGCAAGCCGCCCGTGGCTGTAGCAAGCGCCGTTCCATCCGAAGCCCCGTTACAGCTTACGTCAAA
>CAYVPM010000412.1:0-4320 GCA_964453475.1 uncultured Saprospiraceae bacterium
ATCATTTTAGAATCAATCCTGGATGAAACCCATAGCTGCAATATCTCCAGGCAGTCTGTCGCATTGAGCACCTCAAAACCCCGCGCCTTCAACTCCGCAAAATCCTGCTCCGTCGGCAGGGAAAAATAGCTGCCTGCCTGGGTATCCTGAATCTGGCAGGGCAGCTTGTCGCTAGTTTTCAGCATTTCGACGGCCCGTGCAATCATGGCCGCGCCCAAAGGGTACAAGTTAGCGACATGCCAGAAAAGGGAGCGCCCGGCTTGCACCTTCAAACGGGCAATGTCGATCACTTCGCCTGTATCGATGGTATTGTCGGGGATGTAGTGCAGGGTGCAGCCCAGCTCTTCCCGTCCTGTCCTGAGCGCGTGCAAGGTGCCCAGTATGCCTTTGAAATCGGGCAGCATGGCGGAATGTAAGTTCAGGATGCCTTTCCTGGGCAGCCTCAGAATCTCCCCTTTAAAAATTTTCCCGAAGCGGACAGAGATGAACAAGTCGGGCTCGAACTGCCGCAACTCCTGCAAAAACAATGGGTCGGTCACGCTGTGGCACACCTGCATGGGCGCGCCCGCGAAGCCGTCCACAAAAAACTCAAACCCGGTTTCAAGCTGGTTTTTAGCCAGTATTCCCGGCAGTTCCCCCAAAAAGAACTTTTTCTCAAAATGCTCCAATCGCTGCAAGTCGGCGGGTTTCCGGCTCGGATCGCCCACGCCTTCGGAGTAATAAATCCGGAGTTGGTGGGCGGAGAGGCTTTCCCGCAGCAGGTTGTAGGCGAGGTTGGCGTGAAGGTCTTTGTTGAGGAAGAGGGCAATGTTCATGGCTAAATGCTATTTTTTCCAGCAAGCATCCAGCATTTCTGCCAACTGGGTAATTCCTTCTTTGTTGCGCTTAAACCCTCCGTCCTTTTCAGTGCCGGCTGCTACATCAGGGCATTCATCGCCAAAGGCTTTCTTGATGCCGTTGTTGAGGTTCAGGGCAAATTTCATCCCGTTCAGTGAGATCATTTCCATGTCGCTGACCTTGTAAATCACGAATTCAGGGGGATTGTTCAAGGTCCTTTGTTCGCCCGTATAAGCCAGGAACGCCATCACAGTGGGGGATTCATAGAGCACTTCCATGATTTCTGTGCTTGCTTTGCTGTTGATGCTCAACTGGTTAGCCGATTGGAAGGGTAAGCATTTGAACCTGCGGTTGTCGAAGGTGAATTCGGTGGTGTTTTTCCAATCCCTCCTTGGGAAATAGACATTGTTTTCGGATTCCACGGCAAAGCGCACATTCTTGTCAAAGCCGATGAAATTTGGATCATCGAGCAGGAAAACGCCTTTCATTTCCTGGCCTTTTACCAACATCGTCCCTGCGTGTTCCAGGCCGCCGTCTTTTAAGGCCTTCTTGTCATCTTTGTAGGCCTCCACCCGCAGGCCGGCGTCCGTTCTGAACTCAACCGCTGCTACTTCTGTCACCTCTTCTTCCGAATACTCCAGTACAAAGTGGCTGCTGCTGCGCTTGCAGCGTTCCAGGTTGGCGCGCTGGTCAATGATATCCTCCAGCAAGCGCTTTCCATCCTTGGGGTCGTAATCATTGGCGACCACGGCATTGGCAAAGGTTTCGGCCTGGTCGAAATTCTCCAGCCAATAGTGCATCAAGGCCATGTTGTACAAGCAGGCGTATTTGAGTTTCTTGCCCACCTTGTCGGCGGCATCGTAGGCATCTTTTTGTTTGTCGAAATAATCGAAGGCGGGCTGTGCGCGCAGGCGTACCGAGTCCAGCGGCTGGTCGGCACGCATCGTGGCGAAAGCGGCCTTCGCGTGCTGGTAGGCACTTTGGAAGCCTTCGTAGTCTGCGTGTTTTTTGGAATCTAATACTTGAATTTTGAATGTCTCATTCATCGTGCTAAAACCAAAATACTGGGCCAATTCCTGTTGCATGGTGCCCATTGCTTTATACATGGCATCCTGATCTTGCTTGCTGACATCGCTGGATGCGCCGTTTTTTATATAGTCGTTTGCTTCTTTTAAAGAATTAAACTGGCGGCTTTTACAGGTTTGAACCAGGTCGTTCCAGGTTTTCTCGTACAAGATTTTTTCGGACTTATCCTGGAGTTTGGCGCTCAGGAAATGAAGGAACCTTGTTTCCACGTGATAGGTGGTGGTTTTCACTTCCTTCCCTGCTTTGTCCTTCGTGGTGGTGGTATTGTTCTTAACTTCAGCAGGGCCTTCGTAACGAAAATCGCTGATGGAGACTTCGATGTTGAAATCGCCGCCTTTGTCGATTCTTTTATAACCCGGCACAACCGCATATTTCAGCACGGAATTCTCGCTCATGCCCATGCGGGGCAGGTCGTTGGGCTTGGCAGAAACTGTGGTGCTGTAATATTTGTACGCTGCAGGAAACGGTTTTTTGGGCATTCGCAAATACTGGATGGGGAGTTTTTCTCCGTCGAGGTCGACTTTTTGGGCTTGTGTGCTCGGAAGGAGGCATAGGAAGGCCAGGAAAAGGAAGTAGTTGTGGTTCATGTTTTTGTATTTGAAATGGTGAAGACTACAATTGAGCTGGCTACAGGAAAGGTCAAGCTGTCCGTAAACCGGTGCAACTTACGGCATTGACGGAAAAAAGCTTGGGTAGAGATTTGTTTTTTGTGGCTTTTGTATGCACTATTTCGGAGGAGGAACCTTGCAATAGCCCGATGTTTGCCCTTAAATCACGCGCACAAATGCCGCGATGCGCAGGCAGAACGTCGCTTTATTAACCTAGATTCTCCCCCTAAAGAAAAAACCCATGGTAATTTTTTACAAATCGAAAATCACGCTAAAACTTGCCGTACTTTTGACTGAGTAGTATGTTAACCCGAAATAACAATATCATTTCACCATTTAAAAACAATCTTATGAAAACACCGCAGCCGCCGAAATTTCGAATTTACCCCTCCATTGGCATCGCCCGCCTGGGCAACGGCCCGGCAGAACAAAAACAGGTTGTCTTTAGTCCGGAAGTCCCATGGGCCAACCTGTTTGAAACCGACAACAATTACCGCACCAAAGACGGGCGCATCAAAAAACAAGCCCAGCGCTTTTACATTTATGAATGTGATAAAAATGGTAAACCGGTTCGGCAAATAGACCCGAAAAACTACGACATAGAATGGTCGGCCGAAGTAGCCAATAAAAAACCCTTCTGGTACGATTTCAACAACAGCCTCGACCTGCCCATCCTCTCCAAAAACCAGAACCTGAGCCCGAATTTTGCCAAAAACAAGCTGGCGCCAGGCATCGGCGCCGCCCGCAGAAACCCCAATGTGCTCGACATGGGGATGCACGTAAAAGGCGGCTACGACTTTCGGAAAGAACTGGTAAACCGCCCTGCTCCCGTGAAGGTAAGCAGCAAGACCAAACGCGCGCCCATCAACGGCCTGTTTCCTTTCCCGCCCAAAACCAAAGGCGCCAGTCTGCTGGCCCAAAGCCTGAAAACCAATGCCAAAGACGTGCCGCTCGGCACCCTGGAGTACGACAACGGTACCCTGATCTTTTACGCCGCCGACGGCACTTCGGCCTCCCTCAACCCCTCCGACCTGAACACCGATTTTGCCGACAACTCCAACTGGTACGATGATATCTGCGATGGTCGTATCTGCGCCACCATCACCGATAAAAAAACGGGCAAAACCTATCAGCTGAACGATGCCCAATCAGCAGCCTGGATCGCCACAGCCCCGCCCGATTACGCGCCCCAAATTCAGCCCATCAGCACCATGTTCGACATGGTGACCGGCGCGGCTAACGAAAAATTTGAGCCCGAGTTCAGCCAGGTTTTCCCCATGTTGTACCGGCTGTACCGGATGCAGTGGGTAAACCTTGGCGATTTCCTGGCGCCATCGTTCAAAGAAATGATGGATCAACTCCAACAGGCCGGACTGTTGAAATACTTGTTCGACCAAACGCCCAAACCGACCGCCGACAAGGTGCGCAAATCCATTTTCGAAAAATTCCGCAGTCCGGATTACCCATACGATAATGAGGCCATCATTCCCAGCAATTCCACCACGGGCATCCAAAACCGGGGTAGCGGCAAAGACGAATTGCTCCTCCCTTATTACCCCGGTGACGGCATCAATTATCCCGGTAGCCCGGCGCAGTGGTTTGCCATCCCGCCAGTGTTGTATAATCAGTTCCAAAAATGGGCGGCCGGCAAATTCAAAACGGTGGACATCCCGGCTTCCAAAAATTTGACCATGGACGATATTGGCCGCGTGTTCCAGCAGGCTTTTGCCCAGGCCGCCAAAGACGAGAGCAAAAAGCCGCTGCTCATGACGCGCGCCGTGCTCGAAAC